>CAZOZU010000098.1:0-7072 GCA_964584355.1 uncultured Rikenellaceae bacterium | reverse complement strand
ATTTTATTCTGAATCTGAAATGGGAATCAGGTATCTTATCCTCTTCATCTTCAAAATATGTTTTATAACGTTCCTGATATCTAATCCTCCCGTCTATATCGAGATCCCATATTTCGATTTCACCTTTGAGTCCCACAAACCATTTATGGCGCAGATAGTAAGCATCATCATCTTCGATATTTTCGGTTATCCTGTATGAGGCTGCTGCAGATAGGTATTTCGTGAATTTGTATGCTATTTCTGCTTCAATAAAGCCCTCTTCTATTTTAGTTGCATTATCAAATGTCCGGATGGTTGTAGTAAGCTCAACATCAAGCTTTTTAGTGAACTCATGTTCAACAGAGATATTATACCAAAGACCAAAATCTTTATCCTGAGAGTAGATAACAGCTGTAAGAAATGCAAATAATGGTACAAAAACCGTCCTTCTAATCGTCGTCGTCGTCATCGGTATTTTTATAGCTACCGTTTATATTATTCAGGGTTTTCTCATGCTCTGATACATAATAATAGATCTTAAGCTCACAGGTATCCCGGAGGAAATCTATCTTACCAACCTCTATACGGTTTATTTTATCTATACCTGTTCTTTCTCTGAGATCATTAATAAGTGCCTCCCTGTTTTCAGGTCTGATCAGGTTTATCTTTTCGTATATCACAATTTTTGATGACTCATGCTTCAGGAGCCAGAGTTTTTCAAGTCCGTATGTAATAAATATTATGACCAGGTTTGTGAAGAGCAGGTCAGCAAGGCTTGTTGTTGTGCTTGTAAGTGCATTTATCACAGATATTCCGATAACAAGGAAGAGATATGTCATTTCCTTTATCGGAATAGCATCAGTACGGTAGCGGATTATCCCGAAAATTGCAAACAGGCCAAGTGCAAATCCTATCTGCAGTTTCACGCTTTCAAGGAGAAAGCAGAGCAGGAAAACGACACTGGCGATAAGAATATAGGTGAAAAGGTAATCCTTCCTCTTTACAGTTGAATAATAGAGCCATCTGACCAGGATCACAATGACCGCTGTGTTAAGGGAAAATCTTAGTACCAGTTCCAGAAAGTCCGGAAGATTAATTAAATCAATACCTGCGATATTTACTGCATCAGGTATCAGAAGGTGTGTTAAATTCATTTTCGATCTTGTTTATCAGTAAGAATTTTGGTTTGAGCATATTTTTACGTGGAATATCATTCATTACTGCGGTTCCGTAACAATATTTACTGAATCCTGTGGAGCGTATAAGACAATCTTTTAATATTGTTCTCACCGGAGATCCGTTATCAAAGCGTTTTCTCTTATGTTCAATAATTGCAACTGAAGGGAACCTTACCTGGTTTCCATCAAGATCAAGATAGGAAAGATCCTGATCTATTGTTATTTTTTCATTTATTTCTGTACCTACCAGTGTGATTCTCTTGAAACTGCTAATCAGAACAGGCTTTAATAACAACCTTTTCTGGGGTAAATATTCGTTTATAAATTCGCCAGCAATTTTATCAAATTCTTCATTTCCGGGAGTTGGATCATATTCAATGCGCCATTTGATGGTTCTGTTCTTATTAGTCCTGCGTTTGATCTCAAGGTAAGTTATACCTGTTGTTTCATACTTTCTGTACCTGACCTTATTTCTGCATAGTTTTCCGGTAACATGCTGATTGTAGAACATGTAATCATCTGTATCGAGATATGTGGTAAAGTATGAAAAAAGCCTGTTATTATTTATTTCGAGTACTCTGTAAGCACCATCCATCCGTGACAGTATTTCGGGCACTTTCCTCAACGACATCAGATATTTAGTGTCAATCCGGTTCATGAGCCGCGAGATCCCTATCTCTTCAAGTCCTACAGGTCTGAATGTATCAAGTACTTCCTTTATCTCGTTAATCACAATATTTATTTAAATAACTAGTATATGGCTGTAACAATTTACTAACAGAAAATCTCCTCAAGTCTTGTGCATTAATGGTCTGTTTTAAAATAAAATTGATAAACGGAATGAATTTTTATGTTAAAAAATACTTCCCGCAAAACTAATTAAAATATCAACATCTGTTCAGGCCCAGGTTCAGGACAGGTTTTATTGCAGGATCAAGTACTTTGAGCAGAACAAGAGCAGCACCGAGGGCTGTTGCATTTGAAATTTCAGAGGTATATACATTCTTCATAGGATATGCCTCCGATATGAGAGTCCTGAACAATAAATTATCTGAAAATCCTCCGGTAATGTAAATATTCTCGATATTATCATCAACCGGCAGGACAAGGTCAATGGCTTCGACTGTAAGTTCCGAGAGTTCAATCATAAGCTGATGATATCCCTCTTCAAAATTCTTAAATGAAAAATAATCACATCTTGTATTAAGTTCCCTGGAGTAAGGCAGGTTGTCGAAAAAGAATCTGTTTTTCCCCCTTTTTTGCCTGCATTCATAAAATATTATTTTGTTTGGTTTTATACTCTTATAGTATCCTGCATCAGTCTCAAAATGAGTATTTAGCTGATTTACAGCAGTTTCATGCAGGTGCCCAAGAAATAGCCTCGATGATTTGACAGGCTTACATGTAATGCTTAAATAACAGAGGCAATCCAGATCCAGTTGTTCAGCTGTTAAAATTTCAGTATTGAATGGATTCATATTTATACACCAGGTGCCTGTTGAAATAAGCAGGAATGTACCTTTACTGCCTGAAAAGTATGGTACCAGTGAAGAAGAGCTGTCGTGTATACCGATACCAATCCTTACATTTTCCCCCTCAATATTAATATTATCCGTTGTGCTTATATCCACGGGATCAGGAAGCTTCAAACCCTCTTCGATAGTCCAGGGATGATAATTCATATTATCAAAATCCCATAATGCCGTATGACAGCCAATTGAAGTATGTTCTGAATATATATTCCCTGTAAGAAGATAAGAAAGGTATTGTGGGAAATGAAGAACATACCTGACCCTTGAAAATATCTCGGGCTTCCGGTATTTAAGCCATAGTGCCTGTATCCCGGAATTCAGCATTCCCAGAGCCGGAGATGCTGTTCTCCTGCAGAATTCATCCTGACCTCCGTACTTTTTATAGATTCGCTCAGGTATCTTTTCATGAACAGGTTTGAGGTAATTATATACCGGTGTAATTCTTTTGCCTTGCTGATCGAGAAATACTATCGTAGCTCCATATGTAGCAAAGTTTATTGCAGAAAGATCATATTTATCCGATTTCGCCAGTCTGGTAACTGAATCCCTCATCCATTCTTCCAGACGCTCCATATCTTCACAGGCAAACCCGTCATCATCCTCTATTTCAGAAAACTTTTGTTCAGTTTCTGAAACCACTTTAAGATCATAATTGAAGAGGATGACTTTTTTATTTGTTTTACCTATATCAAATACTGCAATAACCTTTTCTTTCATAATTTTTTCCGCCCCCTACCTTGCTCCGCCGTCTTCGTCGGCCGTAGGTCGACTTCGACGACCGAAGGCTGAAGCGGCTACGCGAAGGGGGTTGGGGGCTGATTAGCATAAGTAAAATTAATTATCTTTTGCTGAGTATTTTCTTTTCATATTTGAGTATTTCATCTATATAATCCTGCCCGACAGGTACTTTATTTTTAAGGCAATAATAATCCCATATCGCACCGAATGGTTTAGTTTTCATCAGCTCCAGCATCGACAATCTCTCGAAATTTTTACCCTGTTCCTCAAATTTCCTCAGTTTCTCAATTGGTTCCAGGAGGGCGTAAAGGAATGCCATCTGGGCAGCCCGTGTCCCAATTACATAGGCCCCAACTCTGTTCAGGCTTGCATCAAAGAAATCGAGTCCGATATTTATCCGTCCCAGAGCTTTCGCACGTACTGCTTCCTGTGCAATAAGCAGTAATTCATCGTTAAAAGTAACAACATGGTCGCTGTCCCAGCGTATACCCCTTGTAAGGTGTAAAAGTAATTCATCAACATAAAGAAGGATTGATGATATTTTGTCGCCCACCAGTTCTGTCGGATGAAAGTGGCCATTATCGAGGGTGATCATTGTATTATTTTTGACCGCGTATCCAAGGTAAAAGTCGTAAGATCCAACAACCATTGATTCTGATCCGATACCGAACAGCTTACTTTCTATTGAATCCTTAAGATATTTACGGGGATATTCTAATGAGAATATTTCGTCGAGCGATTTCTTAAGTAGTTTTCTTAGAGTATACCTGTCAACAGGGGTATCTTTTGATCCGTCGGGGATCCATATATTATGTACACAAGGAGTGTCGAGCTGTTTACCCATTTCTGCTGCAATCATACGGCATCTCTTTGTATGTTCGACCCAGAACTTCCTTATCTTAGGATTCCTGCTCGAAAGGGTAAAGCCGTCATCAGCAAGTGGATGTGAGAAGCATGTACAATTAAAATCGAGACCAATTTTTCGTTTTTTAGCCCAGTTTATCCATCCCTGGAAATGCTTCACTTCAATCTGATCACGATCAACAGGTTTCCCACCAAATTCACCATAACTGGCATGCAGGTTCAGTCTCTGTTTTCCGGGAAGCAGTGACATGACCTTATCAAGATCATCTCTCATCTGTTTTATTGTCTTTGCTTTTCCGGGGAAATTTCCTGTAGCCTGGATTCCTCCGCCTCCCAGTTCGGCTCCCTCCTTCTCAAAACCGCCTACATCGTCGGTTTGCCAGCAATGAAGACTTATTACTATATCGTCCATTTTTTGCAGGATTTCCCCCGTATCTATTCCTAACTCAGCATATTGCTGTTTAGCAAGCTGATAGGTTTTAACGATAACATCTTTTTCCATGATCTTTACTATTTAATAAATATTATTGTTCTTTTTCAAATTTTTACTGACACTTTATGCAGAATACCCCTTCTTGTAATAAAATCTTCTATTATCCTGCAATAGTGGCACCGATTCCTATTCCATGTAAAAAAGCTGCTCCATTGGAATCGTTACCGGAGAATTATCAGGGTTTGTTTCCATGATATCAGCCATGTGTTTCCACCATTTTTTAACTATTTCTGTTGATCCAAGATCCTGGGAAGAGTATTCACCAGATTGTTCCTGATAAGCAAAGAGAGTATTTGTTTCCTCATCGAAGAAAATAGAATAATTACCAATACCATTATTTTTTAATAAAGTAACCAGCTCAGGCCATATTTTATCATGTCGTCTCCGGTATTCTTCCTTGAAGCCAGGAGATAATTTCATTTTGAATCCAAACCGCTTTGTCATTTATATCATTTTAGCCAAGTTTAACAACAAAAGTTGAAAGAATAAGAACAATAATTCCAATTATCAATACAACTATAGTCTTTGTTCTGACGCCTTTCCATTCTTTCAATACTATTCCCCATATATTACTGATTGCAATGTTTAGTGCCATCAGTATACTCCAGCCGAAAATAGCCATACCGGCCGGAAGCTTGCTTGATCCCATTCCGAAGAAATGGAATTGAAGGAACCATAAAAATCCGGCCAGAAATGTAAAAAACAGATTATTAAGAAGAATATTTCCGGATACTGTATAATAATTCCTGTACGTTTTATTCCTGATATTTAAAAACCCGCAATAGAAAAGGTTGGTAAGGAATCCACCAAGAAGGATAAAAATAAGCGAAGGATTTTTCTGGAAAAGTGGATTTGCACCATGAGCCAGCGCAACCTCTTCAATAGGTTTTCCTGCCTCAAATCCGAAGTTGAAGCATGCGCTCATGATCCCTGCAAATATTGCTATCAGGATACCTTTTTTAAGTGCGAATTCCTTAACAGCTGCTTTCTTATCTTCCTCCGACATTTCCCTGCTTTTCAGTGCGCCGGCATAACCAACAATAATAATCCCTGCTATAGTAATAGCAACACCAATAACCATAAGAACTCCACCTGTGGTTAAAAAGAGATTTTGTCCTGCAACAATTGGAGGTATCAATGTACCAAAAGCAGCACAGAGACCAAGTGCTACGCTCTGTCCAAGGGCAACGCCAAGGTAACGTAAACTAAGTCCGAATGTAAGTCCGCCAAATCCCCAGAGGATACCGAAGAGTGTTGCCATAAGCTTAGCAGATACCGGTGATTCATTGATAATAGGTATAAGCTCCCCACGTGGTATAAAAATAAGAGCGAAGATCCACGGAATGATTAACCAGGCAAAAACACCCTGGCTCAACCAGTATGATTCCCATGCCCATTCCTTAACCTTCTTGAAAGGAACATAAAAGCTGGCAGCGCCAATGCTGCCGACTGCAATTAATAATATACCCGTGATAGGATCCATAATTTTTATTGTTTGTTACGCAATTTATAAACTTTACAGCAGGATTTAACGGTGTATCTGTTTTTTTATTCGCACATTTTTAATAACCTTGAAATTTATTCGAAAATCTTTTTGCTATGAAACTTATTAACATATCTATGCTTCTGTTTTTTCTTTCTGCGAATGTAGGAGGGCAGAATCTCACAGTAAAAGATCTTACTGTTGAGCATAAAAAGAATCCCATTGGAATTGATATTGAAAAACCAAGATTCTCATGGAAGATCACAGGTACAGGTACCGGTATCATGCAAGCTGCATATTCTATCAGGGTGGCAGCAGATCAGAATTTTTCAAGAAATAAAATGATCTGGCAATCGGGCAAAAGAGGTTCTGACGAATCAGTTCTTATTGAATATACTGGTCCTGCTTTAAAAACAGGACAGAAATATTTCTGGCAGGTAAAGGTGTGGGATAATAAGAAGAGGCAGTCAAAGTGGAGCGAGACTGCATACTGGGAAATGGGCCTGCTTTCATCTTCTGATTGGAAAGCAAAATGGATAGAGATGGTGGGCGATACTAACCGGTATGCACCCTCACCTCATTTCAGAAAGGAGTTTTCCATTGCAAAACCTGTGGTAAAAGCAACTGCCTATGTAACATCACATGGTTTATATGAACTTCACCTTAATGGTAAAAAGATTGGCGACCAGGTACTTACACCAGGATGGACATCCTACGGCAAAAGACTTCAATACCAGGTATATGATGTAACAGACCAGGTTTCCAGAGGGAAGAATGCAGTAGGAGCTGTACTTGCCGACGGATG
>CAZOZU010000097.1:0-7084 GCA_964584355.1 uncultured Rikenellaceae bacterium | reverse complement strand
CAATAGAAAAATTCCGGGATCTGCCCACTCCTTTTTATTATTATGATCTCGATGTTCTCAATACAACACTCAATATATTGAAAAATGAGTCGATACATTCGGGATATAAAATACACTACGCAATAAAAGCCAATGCAAATCCAAGAATATTAAAGATCATCTCTTCATACGGATTCGGAGCCGACTGTGTAAGCTGGAATGAAATTGCTGCAGCTATGGAAGCAGGTTTTAATCCCGGAGAGATAGTGTTTGCAGGTGTCGGAAAGACTGATAAAGAGATAACAGAGGCTGTGGGTGCAGAAATATCCTGTTTCAACTGCGAATCAATGGCAGAAATTGAAGTAATAAACCATCTTGCTTCCCAGCAGAATAAAACAGTTAATATTGCACTGAGGATAAATCCACTAATTGAAGCTCATACCCATAAGTACATCACTACCGGTATTGAAGCCAGTAAGTTCGGGATACATACATGGGAACTGGATGATATCCTGAATAATATACAAAAAATGCAAAATGTAACCCTAATGGGCATGCATTTCCATATCGGTTCGCAGATAACCAGGATGTCGGTCTTTAAGAGCCTGTGTACACATATAAATGAATTGCAGAATTGGTTTGAGACCCGCAATGTTAATCTCAAAGTAATCAATGTTGGAGGCGGCCTGGGAATCGACTATGAAAATCCTGATAAAAAACCAAGATTTGCAGAGTACTTTAACCTTATCCATGAATTCGTTGATATCAGGTTAGGCCAAGAAGTGTACCTGGAGCCTGGAAGAACAGTTGTCGGACAATGTGGAAGCCTGATTTCCAGAGTTTTATATATAAAAAACAGTAGTAATGCACAATTTGCAATCATTGATGCAGGAATGACCGACCTTATCCGGCCCGCACTATACCAGGCACATCATAAAATTGAAAACCTAACATCCAAAGGGCCTCTGTACAGATATGATGTTGTGGGTCCGGTATGCGAATCGGCTGATACATTTGCAAAATTCATTGAACTCCCCGAAGCACACAGAGGAGATATTTTCGCAATAAGGTCTGCCGGCGCATACGGTGAAGTTATGGCCTCACGATATAATATGAGGGATCTGCCAAGGGCAGTGTTTTCGGATGAAATATAATTACCCCCGGGGGGTTGGGGGGCCTTCAGGGGATGGGGGGTCATCTAAATATTCCGAGACTATATAAAAACACCATTGCTATTGCTACCGGGGCAACGAATTTCACGAAAAACCTGAAATAAGGCAGATATCTTCCTTTGATACTGCCATCATTTGTCAATTCCTTTTTAACCAGGGCGGGTCTGAAGAACCAACCAATAAAGAACACTATAAAGAATCCGCCAATCGGTAACATTATATTGGCAGTAAGATATTCAAGGATACTGAAGATGTTTTTTCCGGATACTGTTATATTGCTGAGAGCACCAAATGATAGTACGGTCAGGATCCCAAGCACTGAAACAGAAAGTGTGGCCGCAATAGTTGCTTTTCGTCTGCTCATTTTAAGCTCTTCAGTGAGATAGGCAACAATAACTTCAAGTACTGAAATTGTTGAGGTCAGTGCAGCTATTGAAAGAAGCATAAAAAACAAAGTTGCGAAGACATTACCCAGTGGTATTTTCTGAAAAATACCTGGTAATACAATAAAAACCAGACCTGTATCAGAGGCAGGAGAACCGCCAAGAGCAAAAACTGCCGGAAATATAGCAATACCTGCAATGATAGCTATAGCTGTATCGGCTAAAGTTACCATCCCGGCTGACGATGCCAGATTTTCATTTTTCTTGATATATGAGCCATAAGTTATCAGTGTTCCCATCCCTACGCTAAGAGAGAAGAAAGATTGGCCCAGAGCTTCAAGAATAACCTTGGGAGTAAGTTTGCTTATATCGGGGTAAAAAAGAAATTTCAGTCCTTCGCCGGCACCTGGTAATGTAAGAGACCTGACACACAAAAGAAGAAGCAGAAGGAAGAGAAAAGGCATCATAACCTTGGTATATTTCTCGATTCCCTTCCTGACACCTGAAATGATTATCGCCCCAGTTAAAACCATAAATATCAAAAACCATAAAAGAGGACGGAAAGAACCCTTCAGGAAATTGTCGAACATATCAGTGAGTTCAGTATTGCTTTTTCCAGCCAGGTTACCGGTAAGAGACTGGTAGAAATATTCCAGTGTCCAGCCTGCTACTGTTGTATAAAATGCAAGTATCATGAAAGCAGCAGCAACACCCATCAACCCTATAAGAAACCACGGCTTGCCCGGAGCAAGTTTTTTGAATGCTCCATAAGGATTTTTCTGGGCTGCCCGGCCTATTATAAATTCAGAGGTCATCACAGGAATACCAATTGTTACAATACATATCAGGTAGACCAGCAGAAATGCTCCTCCCCCGTTTTCGCCTGCCACATAAGGAAATCTCCAGATATTACCCAGACCTATCGCTGAGCCTGCAACTGCCGCTACTACGGCAAACCTGCCTGAAAAACTGTCCCTTACAGTGGTCGACTGATGATTCATATTAATAATTATTTATATCTGGTTTCCAATGCTGATAATTGCTTTTATATTTGTAGAAACCGGCTCGCAAGATAATAAACGAAATCTACTCCCTGCACCCGGTAATGATAAAAATTTTTAACACAACTATAATGATAAGATTTATTGTTACTCTCCTCATCATTTTTCTTGTCTCTTGTTCACCACTGAGCATTTACAGGAATGATCCGGATGTAAAAGCCTGGGAAAGCGACATTGAAAAATTCGAACAACTCGACCATACAGAGAATTACCCTGATGATGCTATTATTTTTGCAGGCAGCTCAAGTATCAGGTTATGGTCAACACTGGAAGATGATATGGCCCCATACAGCGTTATTCAGCGAGGTTATGGAGGTGCCAGACTAAGTGATTTTTCAGTATATGCCGACAGGATATTTTCTCCTCATAAGTGCAGTGCACTTGTTATGTTCGTGGCGAACGATATATATGGGGGTGATGATGACAAAACACCTGAAGAGGTGAAAAAACTCTTTGAGTATGTTCTGAAAACCTTTCGGAAAACCCATCCTGATACACCTTTTTTCTGGATTGCCGTGACTCCTACTACTTCGCGATGGCAGGTTTGGCCTCAGATCAGTAAGGCTAGTGAACTTATTGAACAAGTATGTGAAAATAAGCCTGATACATACTTTATCACCACTGATTATGCATTCCTCGATGAAACAGGGAAACCCGATGACACTCTGTTCATAGAAGATATGCTCCACCTGAATCCACAGGGATATAAAATATGGACCATGATAATCAAAAAGGAACTGGATAATGTATTGAAGAATTAATACCTGAAGAAAATGAATAATAGACTAAAGAATATAATTTTTATATTGCTGTTCTTTACAGTGTGTATGACTATCGAGGGCCAGGTAAAAATTATAGCTCACCGTGGAGCTTCATTGCTCGCTCCTGAAAATACTGTTGCTTCTACAAAGTTAGCATGGGAAAAGGGTGCCGATGCAGTGGAATGTGATATATGGCTATCAAAAGATAATAAGATAATCGTCTGTCACGATGCTTCAACAAATAGGACTACAGGAGAAAATCATCTGATCAGTAAAACAGATTCCAGAATATTGAGAGAACTTGATGCCGGTTCCTATAAGGATGAACAATTCAGGGGAGAAAAACTGCCTTTTCTATATGAGTTATTACAAACAGTACCTCAAGGGAAAGAATTGGTTGTGGAGATCAAATGTAAAAGCGAAGTACTTCCCTACCTCAAAAAAGAAGTTGAACAATATCAGGAACAGAGGAATATCACATTTATCTGTTTCGATTTTAAAACAATCTGTGAAACGAAAGAATTATTTCCGGAACATCCCTGCTACTGGCTATGCGGCAATCCCCTGATAATAAATAAATATCTGAATAAAGTAAAAGATGCAAATCTCGAAGGGGTAAGTCTGCATTTTTCTCTAACTAATAAGAGACTCATGAAAAAAGCCGAAGAGCTGGGTCTTGAGGTTTATTGCTGGACTGTCGATGATGCCAAAAAAGCAAAAAGACTTATCAACCTGAGTGTATCAGGTATTACAACTAACAGGCCTGGCTGGCTCAGGGAACAGATCTTCTGATACTTAAAACCTTATATATTATATGAGAAAAATATGGATTGTGTTGTTTACGGCTGTGTTGTTTGCAGGATGCAAATTCAGCCGGTCAGCCGAAAAAGATCTTATTTCAGGAATAACAACCACAGGTAAAGATCTTTCCTGTGACGATGTCTATATTTCTGTTGACAACGAAAAGACAAAGAGGAATACCTTCATATATGGAGAAACTTTTATCATATATTTCAACGATATAAACGGATTTGCAGTAGAAAACGGGAATGTATTTCCGCGCATGGAAATAATAATAATGGAAAAAGAAGGTGATACACTGATGATGGCAGATGATCTCTATGAAGGATATACTGAAGGAATAAACTACTCTCCTCTCCAGCTTTCTGCTGACCTGACTGTTGCAACTCCGATGAGATCCTTAGGCAAATACACAATGATCATCAATATCAGTGATAAAAAAGGAGATGGTTCATTCACAACAAGCTTCAATTTTGATGTCATCGGGAATGAGAACATCAGAGTAAAAACTACGAACACCTCTTTTAATGAGATTTATCTTTTTTCGCAGGGTAAAAACATAGTGATAACTGATAATAAAATAGATTTTGAAGATAATATCTATATCATTATCGAGGGTCTGAATGGCTTTAAAGAAGAGAACGGATATGTTTTCCCCGGACTGGAACTGAAAGGAGTCGATTCCCTCAATAATTTAATCCTCGATTATGATGATCTGTTTACTGAATACGATGAAACAGGGGTAGCAATAACAGATTTCTCTTCAAGGGCCTCTGCTCATTTTAAGATCACGGGTACTTTTTTTAATAATCCTCTTCATTGTGAACTTAAGGTCTGGGATAAGAAAAGCAATGCGGCGTTAATAGTTACAACAGAAATGATAATGAAATAATTAAATTTAATACTAAATGTTTCATGGTGAGTAAAAAAATATGGCCACCAAGGCACTAAGACACTAAGTATCACCAAGTCATTTAAAATCAAACAATATGAAAAAAAATATTTCTCGACGGAATTTTGTCAATAAAACAATGGGTATAGGTGCAGGTGCGATTGTTCTGCCGGCCCTTACCGGATTTCCAACTCTTCAGGATAGAGGTAAAGCAACAAAACCCCTGATCATCACGAGCCATACAAATGAAACAGGACAGAGGGCCATGGAAACTGGCTGGGAGATATTGAAAACTGGCGGTTCTGCCGTTGATGCTGTTGAAAAGGCAGCAAATGTCATTGAGATCGATCCTGAAGATAGCAGCGTGGGTTATGGTGGATTACCAAATGAAAGAGGTGTGGTCCAGCTTGATGCTTCTTTTATGGATGGCAGAACATACTCTGCCGGTGCTGTGGCCTCGCTCGAGAATATAAAAACACCTTCATCAGTAGCTAAGCTCGTGATGCAGCACACCGATCATGTGCTTCTTGTCGGGACCGGTGCCCTGGAATTCGCAAAAGCCTGGGGATTTGAGGAGGAGAACCTGCTGACCGAAAAGGCCAGGAAAATATGGCTTCGATGGAAGGAAGAGATGAGTCCCACAGATGACTGGGGTGCCCCTGAACATCTGCAAACCCTGCAGAGGAAAAAATCATATTGGCACGATTTTCCTGAAATTGAACATCATTACGGAACAACAAACGTTCTGGCAATTGACATAAATGGAGATATTGCAGGCTGTACAACCACAAGCGGACTCAGCTTTAAGCTTAACGGTCGTGTGGGCGACTCGCCCATAATAGGAGCAGGACTCTATGTTGACAATGAGGTCGGAGCAGCAGGAGCCACTGGGCGCGGTGAGGATGTAATAAAATCATGTGCCACATATTATATTGTCCTCAGGATGAGAGAGGGACGCTCTCCTCAGCAGGCCTGTGAAGATGCTCTTCAGATGATCGTTGACAGGTATAAAAAGGTAAATCCCGACTTTTATCCGAGTGAAAAATTTGTTGCCATCAACAAATACGGGGAAACAGGTTGTGCAACCATGAGAGGCAACCGGAATCCTCAAATGTCTGTAATGACCAATACAGGTTACTCAAAATATGATGGTGTGATTGCTTTCCCGGGGAAATAAAAAAGGTTCACGACACACGACACACGACACACGACACACGGCACAGGACTTTCCATGACAAACGCAAAAAAAACATTGGCTATGATTTTATCATTGGCAGCAGTATCATTGCCGTATCAGGCAATGGCATCAAATTCTAATATAGAGACAGTTGTCCAGACACAAGTAAAAAAGAAAGTGACTGGAACAGTAGTTCATGTTGATGAAGAGTCAGTTAGTTGCTATATGGGGGGATTTATTTCAGGAATTACTGCTTTGTCTGATTTTAAGTATGAAATCTTAAGGGTTGCGACAAGCGAAGGGGATACATAGAAGTTTGTAGTCCCTCAATCAACAGAGTATAAAATTGGTGACAACTTGAGAGAGTATGTTCTTTTCTCAGACTCAAAAAGATTTGATTTGGATGTCTTGATTAGAGATAATTCTGCTTTTAGCGTGGCTATTCAAGCAACCTACCTGAAAGCTGACGGCATCATAGACAGAAGAAGCCAATTTTTCTAATATTCTATCCTCATTGAATAGAAAATTATATAAGGGAAAAGGTTGATTAATATTCAAAAGAGGGCTGGTTGATACTATCCCGCCCCTAAGGGGCTTTTCACAGAATAGAGCAACTATCGGGATCGGGCTGTGCCCGATCCAAAAATATTTCAGGCCTACGGCCTGAGTGTTTTACAACACACTACCAAGCCTCGTTAGAGGCGTAAGGTAAATTCGATTCTATAGCAAAACTACGACCTGGTGGTCTGCAACACACTACCAAGCCCCGTAGGGGCGTAATATTCTTGCGAGGGGCATCGCCCCTCGATTGCAGCCACACTACCACTGATTCAGCCCCGTAGGGGCGTAATATTCTTG
>CAZOZU010000096.1:0-7111 GCA_964584355.1 uncultured Rikenellaceae bacterium | reverse complement strand
TTTTCACACTTAAAACAGGAGATCTCATTTTCACAGGTACACCATCAGGTGTTGGGCCACTGAAGAAAAACGATAACCTTGTTGCTTACCTGGGAAATATGAATGTATTGGACTTTTATATTAAATAGCCTCATTCTGTAATTGCCTGTTGATCACCCTTTTTGCTTTTTTATGATATTGTTCCCCGGCCAGCCTGTGTTTTATTAGCAGGACGTCTATGTAATCCAGAGCCTTTTTAATTGTCTTTGATCTTTTACGGTGAAAATGACCCAGTTCAGGATGGCAATTAAGAAACGAGGGACCTGAAAACTTCCTTGTGAAATACGGGAACATTAATCCGAAAGCATTTGACCATGCCACCCTTCTGGTTGTGCCTCCTGTCCCATGAGAATTATCATCCTCATCATGCAAATCGTCAAATACTATTTTACCAATGGTGCCTTCACATTGAAAATCAATCATTTTTTTATACAGATCCGAATCTTTTGAAATGATACATGATCCCAATCCAAGGTGTATGGGTTTCTCGAAATGAAGCCTCTCCCTGTTCTGTTCGGCAAGGAAGCATGCTGTTTGTGCTGCAATAATACTGCCAGTGCTTGAGGCAGTCAGAACTAATTGTGTGTCATGGCTATACCCATTTGAGAATATCTGGCGAGTGACATTTTTTATTATCCTGTTATCCTGAGGTTTTTTAAGAGGCCGCTGGCAGTTATTGAGTGTCCAGATTACATTTGTCATATCAAGATTAAAATAAATGTCCCTGATAAGTTCAAATTCATTTTCCATGATCTCCTTCATCATTTTAATGAAGGATCCTGTAAAAATGTTATAACTGTTATTCCTTGCTTCACCGCCAGCAAAAAACCAGACCATATATTTGTCCCTGGAAGCACCGCTATCTCTGCCTGTAATGTTTGAGTCCATAAAAAGATGTTGTAATAACAATACAATCAATTAAACCAGTATGATAATTTAACCACTAATCCCCGGTTCTTGATCCTGTAGTCGGCAGGGAAGGAGTTTTCAGTATATACAATGAAGAGATCGGAAACAGGTGCAAATCGCCACTGGAAGCGCAGATTAAGATTTAGATTATCTATCTGGTTATTGTACTGTATAAAGCTGGTAAAGAAGAGCTTATCGGTAAAGGTGAAATCGAGTTTTGGTCCTATTAACAGCAGTTCAGCACTGTTAAAAGGTTCAGGAAGAGATATTATATTATAAGCAGTGACCAGTGCAAGGCTTCCATAAGGCTGAACCCGGTAGTTTAATTCTCCGTTAAGTGATAATCTTGTACCTGTATAGTAACCTCCATACCGACTGGCTAAATTTACATGGAACAGTTTCCTGGAATCGGAGTAGTAAGATGCGCCAATCTCATTCCAATTGAAATCTTCACCGGTATTGAACCGGAGTCCCCCCGTATTTGTGGGATCATAAGGAGACTGGAGCTTAATATAAGTCTCTTTGACATCAACCATGAAGATGCTGTTATTCTGCCATTCAATTCTGTAAAAAAGTTTTGTATCCCTGTCCGTGAGAGACAGTGAAGGATCAAAGAACATATCCATGTCAATACCTGGTCCATGATTGATTATTATATTTGATTCGGGGAAGAATTTGTACTGAAAAGTCGGATTGATTTCATAATAACCTTTTCTTCGTATATATCCGGTCTCTGCAATATAACCTGAACCCACAAGTGACTGGTTTATAGTAGCAGTAAGATATTGAGTAGAGTATTTAAGATTTGCTGCCATTGCAGCATCCTCAATTGTTATGCTGTTCTGAATACTCTGATGATAAAATGCTTTACCTGTCCAGCGGTTGTCAGGACTGGCCAGGTTATATTCCAGTCCTGCTACACGGTTAAATCTGTTACCTGTAAAAGAAGTATCATCTTTTACATCGAGTACTTGTTTGTTAATAAAAAATGCTGTTATATTTGATCGGCTGAATACCGAACGCTGTATTGCTGCAACAAGATAATTAGAAGGATGGGTATTCTCTTTCTCACCTGTCTGAATATCCATCATGTTAATTCTCCAGTTATTTCCGATATTGCCGCTGAGGCGTGCGCCTGCTCTTACGGAATTATCGAGCCCAATTCGTCTCGAAAAGAATGGTCTCAGGGTTGATGTTCCAAGATTAGAAAAAAGGTCGCTATTCTCAAGGAAAAACTGTCTTTTTTCAGGAAAAAAAAGTTCAAAACGATCAAGATTAGTTTGTTGTCTGTCTACTTCAACCTGTGAATAATCCGGATTTATTGTGAGATCAAGATTCATTGATGTTGATAGTATCATCTTGGCATCAATACCTGCATTGCCACTGTATTTTGTATCTTCATCAGACTCAATATCCCTGGTTACTTTTCCTGTAATATAGGGTATCAGCGACATCCGTAATCCGGCTTTACCAACAGGTTTGTCCCAGACAAGTGTGCCTGTGAATGGCAGGGAGCAGTGCGGAAACTGCCGCGGCATTGGTGCCCAGGCAGATTTTTCATTGTTTTTCAGATCAAGACGGCCAAAATTGATGCCCCACTCGGTATCTCCCTCAGAGTAACGGATACTTCTGAAAGGGATACTGAACTCAACGACCCAGCGGTCATCATAACTTATAACCGCAGATCTCCATTTGATATCCCAGCTGTATAGTACTCTGGTTCCGTCATATTGCAATCCTTCGGTTTGAGCTCCTGCAGCTGAAATACCAAAGGCAAATCCATTTGTCTGGTCGTTGTACGTATCAATGAAAACCATGAAGTTATCGTTCCTCGTAAAGTTGTAATCCCGCCGCAACGATTCAACAGGTCTCTTCCCTGGTGTGGGATCATGGCATATAATTCCCAGATAAAGATTAAGTTCATCATATGTGAGCCTTACTTCAGTCTGGGCAATTGCATATCCTGTATCAGTGGGAGTAACACGCTGGAATTTTCCGGTGCACTCGGCTTTTTTCCAAACCTCTTCATCCAAAAGTCCGTCAATATTTATACTCTCTGTTGTCTGTGATATATTGATCCGGTATTTGTCACGGTTAACACCTTTTGACTGTCCTTGAATAATAGCGCTTCCGGAAAAAATGATTATGGAAAGTAGTATTATATATCTGCGCATTGTTGTTTTTAAAATTCAGCGCAATATAGGAATAATGACAGAAATTTTAATAATCACTTTTTAATACATATCGCCCAAGCTGGAGTGGATTACAAATCCACACTAGCAAATCAAAGATTTGTAATTAATGAACAGTATACATAACTTTATACGATTTTTAAATTTTGAAAAGATGGGAAATTTTGGAGCTACTGAGATCATCCTTATACTTCTTGTTGTTATATTATTATTTGGTGCACGCAAAATTCCCGAGTTGATGAAAGGGATAGGTAAGGGTGTTAAGGAATTTAAGGAAGCCTCAAATGTTGATGATGAACCTGACAAAAAGAACACAGAAGAGAAGGAAAAATTAGAAGAATAATCAGGTCATCATGTAACAGGGATCAGTCTGTTACATGATATTTTGGTGATCTTCTGTGTTTTGTTGCCTGTTCATAGCTGTAAGCAATTTCGATCAATAACGGTTCACTCCACGCAGTTCCGAAAAAGGATATTCCTACAGGCAGATTGTCAATAAATCCCATTGGTACTGTAATATTAGGATATCCGGCTATTGCGGCGAGTGAAGAGTTACCTCCGATAAAATGATCACCGAGAAGCAGATCGGTTTTCCATGCAGCTGATCCTGTTGGTACAATTAATGCATCGAGATTGTTGGTTTTCAGTAATTTATCAATACCATTCTTCCTTGTTGCCTTATGCATTTTTTCAAGAGCATCGAGGTATTCCCGGGAATTGAGATCCCCTTTCTTTTCGGCTTCAATGAGTATCTTCTGATCAAAATATTTCAATTCAACACTATCTTTTATATTGAATTCAATAAGATCTTTAATGTTTTTTACGGTCACATCTTCTCCCCGTCCTGCAAAATATTTATTCAGACCATCTTTGAATTCGTACAGCAGGACCTGAAATTCAGCATCCGCATATTCCCTCCGGGGTGGGACTTCGACCTCAATGATCTGGGCACCCCCGGCTTCCATAACCCTGACAGCATGAATCATTAAGGTGTCAACTCTGTCGGAGTAGCCCCCTGAATTTTTCACCAGTCCTATTCTTTTACCTTTAAGTCCGTCGGCTTTCAGAAATTCTGTATAGTCTTTAAGGTAGTTGCCTTTTGAATTAAGTGTCTTTGGATCAAGCGTATCCACTCCTGTCATTGCACCAAGACAAATTGCAGCATCTTCTACAGTCCGGCACATAGGTCCGGGGGTGTCCTGGGTGTATGAAATAGGTATTATACCTGTACGGCTTAATAGTCCTACAGTAGGCTTTATACCCACGATGCCGTTGTTATTGGAGGGGCAAACAATTGAACCGTCGGTTTCGGTTCCTATGGCTGCCATACACAGGTTCGACGATACTGCTACTCCTGACCCTGAACTGGAACCACATGGATTGCGGTCGAGGACATATGGTTTTTTTGTCTGGCTGCCAACAGCACTCCATCCGCTTGAAGAAACCATGGCACGGAAGTTAGCCCATTCGCTGAGGTTAGCTTTGGCGATGATCACTGCCCCGGCCTCCCTGAGTTTGTTTGCAATATAGCTGTCAGATGCGGCAAACGAATTTCTTAATGCATTCGATCCGGCAGTGGTAGGCATCTTGTCACCAGTGTCAATATTGTCTTTAAGCACTAATGGCACACCAAACAAAATACCGGCCGGTTTGCCTGCAGCCATTTCCCTGTCGAGCTCCTCAGCAATCTGAAGAGCATCAGGATTGACAACAATAATAGAATTGAGAGCCGGTCCATCCATATCGATAAGGGATATACGTTCGATATATGCCGCAACAACCTCCTTTACACTGAACTTGCCTTCCTTGTAACCTTGCTGAAGTTCTCTGATAGTCATCTCTTCCAGCCATGTGGCCGGTTCAATATATTCGACTGCAGGCTTACAGGCTTTGATGATAATGATAATTGTTACAAAAAATATCAGTCTTGTTAAATAACGTCTCTTCATAATGAATACTTTCATATCAGGATAAGTTAGTTATAATAAGGTAAAATTATGATTAAATTATCAATTTTAATATATTTGTTATAAGACCGTTCTTGTTAATAATTTTCATCCTGGTTATCCCGGGTTTTGTTCAGTTAAAAGATATTGCAAGGTTATGAAAGACATTTACCTTCAGATTGCAGAGAAATATTCCGGGGATACCGATCTGGTCCTTGCAACTGTAATTTCAACTACAGGCTCGACACCTCAGAAACAGGGGAGCTCAGTTCTGTATAATAGTAAGGGACTGGTAGCAGGTACTATAGGAGGTGGTGTTGTTGAAAATGAAGTGCAGAATCATGCAAAGAAAAGTATCCTGTCAAAAAAATCAGGGTATCTTCATTTTAACCTGGATAAGGATGTCTCTTATAAAGATGAGGCAATATGCGGAGGTAAAATATCAGTCCTGGTCGATTCCAATCCCTTAAGTAACCTGAATGTATTTAAGGAGATAAAACAATCAATATCTGGAAGGATACCGGGTGTCTTAATAACCATGGTAACAGATATAAGTGAGACAGAGGTCCTCATTAATCGTTATTGGATGACAGAAAGTACCAGGCCACAATTGCCTGATAAGTTCATGGAAAAACTTGAACCTGAGGTAATGAGCATGCTGTCGAAATCAGATACTTATGACTTCAGGAAGATGGAACTTTTTATACCTCAAGAAGAGCCTTTTTCGACATTTTTTCTTGAACCGGTATTCCCCCATAAGCATCTTGTGATAGCAGGTGCCGGACATATCGGAAAAGTGATGTCCCATCTTGGTAAAATGCTCGATTTTGATGTAACTGTGATTGATGACCGCAGGGAATTTGCCAATACAGATAACCTCCCTGATGCTGATAATATTATCCTGAAGGATGTAGGCAAAGCAATGCAGGAGATAGAAAAGAACAATAATACCTATATTGTAATTGTTACCCGTGGCCACAGTAATGATGCAGAAGCCTTAAAGCCATGTATAAGTTCCGGTGCAGCATATGTGGGTATGATAGGGAGCAAGGCTAAAATAGCCAAAATGCATAAAGATTTCATTGAAAGAAAGTGGGCAACGAAAGAACAGTGGAGCAGGATCTTTACTCCGATCGGACTCAAAATTGGATCAAAAACAGTGGAAGAGATCGGGATAAGTATTGCAGCTCAACTGGTTATGGTACGCTCAACGCTAAACGCTAAACACTTAACATGACTAACATTTGTGCCATAGTACTTGCAGCAGGAGAATCGAAAAGAATGAAGGTTCCGAAGATGTTGTTGCCATACGGGGATAAAACAATTATTGAAAAAGTAATTGAGAGTATTATTGCATCAGGTATTGAGAATGTTATGGTAGTACTTGGTTCGGCGAAAGATGATATTCTGAGAGTGACAGAAAAACTGCCTGTAACTAATTGTTATAATGAGAATTACAAAAAGGGAATGCTCTCATCTGTTAAATACGGATTCAGCAGAGTGGATGAGAAATGTGGGGCAGTACTGGTATTTCTGGGCGACCAGCCGGGCATAGAGACTGATGTAATAAAAACTTTGACAGAGGCATACAGGAATTCAGGTAAAGGCATTGTTATGCCCGTGTATAGAAATAAAAGAGGTCACCCGTTGATTATCGACAGTAAATACAGAGGTGATATTGCACAGATGGATCAGTCTGGGACACTCCGGAACCTGGTTCATAAAAATGCTGAAGATGTACTGGAGGTTGAGGTTAAGACACAATCAATACTCAAAGATATTGATAATCAGGAAGATTACTTTAATGAATTAAAACAAATTAATTGAATATGGAGGAGACAATTCGTTTCATTTTAAATGGTAAGGAAACTGAACTGATAACAGATCCGAGTCAGACTCTGCTGTGGGTTCTGCGTAATCAGCTCGGGCTGACCGGAACAAAGTACGGCTGCGGGATTGGATTCTGTGGTGCCTGTACTGTTCTGATCGATATGGAACCTGTCAGATCATGTATGCTGCCTGTAA
>CAZOZU010000095.1:0-7112 GCA_964584355.1 uncultured Rikenellaceae bacterium | reverse complement strand
TTATCAAACTATTCCTGATCATTGAGGTTTTTATTTGCTTTACCGATAATAAAATACTAAAATGCAAATAAGAATGCAATTAGCAGTCAAATCATGCGATTTTTTTTCAAATTGCAGATTAGTTTTATTTTTGAAATGGAATTGTATAGTAAAAAATGAATTTAGATAAATTTGCATGTATTAACCCGGTATTACTTGCTCTGTTAGCCACATTATTTACCTGGGCTCTGACAGCACTTGGAGCGGCAATGGTCTTTTTCTTTAAGAGTATTAACAAAAAAATACTCAATTCGATGCTGGGTTTTGCTGCAGGGATAATGATAGCTGCCAGCTTCTGGTCTCTTCTGAAACCAGCTATTGAAATGGCTGAAATTGAAAATGGTAATCCGTGGATGCCTGCAGTAATAGGATTCCTTGCCGGAGGAGCATTTTTATACCTGACAGACAGGATCTTACCACATTTGCACCTGGGACTTTCTATTGATAAGGCAGAAGGAATTAAAACAACCTGGCAAAGAAGTATTTTGCTTGTTCTGGCAATAACCTTACATAATATACCCGAGGGGCTTGCGGTAGGTGTGGCTTTCGGAGCGATAGCATGCAATTCAGATACTGCGACCTTAGCAAGCGCTATGGCTCTGGCAATAGGTATTGGTATTCAAAATTTTCCGGAAGGAGCAGCAGTTTCAATTCCACTACGAAGAGAAGGTTTTTCGAGAAAAAAATCATTTTTCTATGGCCAAATGTCAGGTATCGTTGAACCCATTTCAGGTGTAATAGGTGCATTTGCAGTTCTTATGGTTAAACCAATGCTGCCCTATGCACTATCATTTGCAGCAGGCGCCATGATATTTGTTGTTGTGGAGGAACTTATCCCGGAATCGCAATATGGGCACGAAACAGACCTCTCAACGATAGGCGCAATGTTTGGCTTTGCAACAATGATGTTGCTTGATGTTGCTCTGGGATAGAGAAATTGATGATTTGAGTAAGTAATTAATAATAAAAATTATGAAAATAAAGAATGTGTTACTGGTTTTGATAATTTGCAGCTTATCAATAGGTTGTAATAATAAAGAGCAATTTCAGATCACCGATCTGCATGTACATCTGAAAGGGACATTGACTATTGAGGATGCTGTTAAAAAATCGGAAGCTGAAAATATCAGGTATGGTATTGCATTTAACTGCGGACTTGGTTTTCCTGTTCACATGGACAGCCAGATAGATTCTGTACTTCTGATAATGAAAGATTATCCACAGTTTTATGTGGGCATGCAGGCTGAAGGGCGCGAATGGGTCGATATTTTTTCTGAAGAATCAATCAATCAATTTGATTATGTCTTCACAGATGCAATGACTTTTACTGATGAAAAAGGACGTAGAAACAGGATATGGCTCAGGGATGAAACATGGATTGACGATGAGGAAGAATTTATGGATTACCTGGTTGAAACAATCGAAAAGATCATGAACAATGAACCCATCGACATTTATGTAAATCCTACATTCTTACCTGACCAGATGGCCGGACGGTATGATACTTTCTGGACTGAAGACAGGATGGACAGGGTAATAAAAGCAGCAAAAGACAACAATATTGCTATAGAGATCAACAACAGATTTAAAATTCCCTCCGAGACATTTATCAGACGTGCAAAAAATGAAGGAGTGAAATTTACCGTAGGTACAAATAATGCTGATGAGAATTTCTCCGGTGCAGAATATGCCCTTGAAATGATAAAAATGTGCGATCTTAATGAGCAGAATTTTTTTCTGCCCCTAAAAAAGTAAACAAATGGATGGTCTTGATATCTTCAGGACACTAAAGTTTCTTCCGGGTATTATACTGGGACTCACAATACATGAGTTCAGTCATGCTCTCATTGCACATAAATGTGGTGATTCAACATCCAGGGATCAGGGAAGGGTAACTCTCAATCCGCTTAAACACATTGATCCAATAGGATTTATCATGCTTCTCATTGCAGGTTTCGGATGGGCTAAACCTGTTGAGTTCAATGAGCATAATCTCAGAAATCCCAAAAGAGATGTTCTTAAAATAGCAGTTGCCGGACCATTCTCAAATGCAGTTCTGGCAATGGTTCTGTCGGCTTTTTTTGTTATACTGAAACAACTGGAACCTTCGGGGTTCTATGATGGGAAATATTTGATTACAGAACTGTTTGTATATGCAATATATATTAACTGGGGTCTCTTCATATTTAACCTGATACCTATTCCCCCCCTTGACGGATCACACCTGCTGTTAAGTTATTTTAAAAAGTATCCTGCCCTGTATAAGGCACTTTATAAATATGGAACACTTGTTTTATTTGGACTCCTTATAGCCTCGGCGATAACAAAACTAAACCTTTTACCCATATGGCCAGTGATAGAATTCCTCGGAAAAGGATTTTTATCTCTCCTTGGTTATCATCTGTAAACAGTGAGAAATGGATATTCCTCGTAAACCTGTTTTGAAATATACCAGAAATTTTGTATATTGCAGGAAATAAGCATGTTGTGAAAATTATTCTGCTTATACAAATAATTATGATGGCAGGTTGTAATGTCCCTCAGAACGATAAGTACGAATCCCTGAGACACAAAATGGTTGAAAGCCAGATCCGTAACAGGGGAATTAATAACACTGCTGTACTTAATGCCATGAAAACGGTACCCAGGCACCTGTTCATACCGGAGAATTATCAGGATGAAGCATATAACGATTATCCGCTGCCAATAGGTTACGGACAAACCATCTCCCAACCATATATAGTGGCATATATGACCGAGGCTGTCAGGCCAACAGACAGTAAAAAGGTTCTGGAAATAGGTACCGGCTCCGGATACCAGGCTGCTATACTGGCTGAAATAGTAGATAAGGTATATACAATTGAAATAGTACCTGAACTTGCAAAAGAAGCAGCAGAACGATTAAAAGGAATGGGCTATGATAACATAATATGTAAATTTGGTGATGGTTACAAAGGCTGGCCTGAGTTCGCTCCTTTTGATATAATAGTTGTAACCGCTGCACCCGAAAAAATACCTCAACCACTTGTTGATCAACTGACCGAAGGAGGAAGACTTATTATTCCCGTTGGATCTCCTGGTGCAGTACAGGAGCTGGTATTGCTGACAAAAAAGAATGGCAAAATTACAACCAGGCGTCTGAGTTTTGTGAGGTTCGTTCCATTTAAAAGATTATAATCATTTTATGATTTGCTAATATAATGAGACGACCTGGTCGGTCGTCTCTACAAGTGATTCCGGCGCGATTCGAACGCGCGACCCACAGCTTAGAAGGCTGTTGCTCTATCCAGCTGAGCTACGGAACCAAATTCGGGGCCAAATTTATAAGGATTTCATGTAATTAACAAGTCCTTTTCTGTCAATGATCTGCTTCAATTTTTCGGGCAATGGTTCAAAATTGAATTTATTTGAACCGATGATAATTTCTCCCCGGTCAAAATCTATATTAACTCTATCGCCTGATTTATACAATTCAACTGCTTTTTTATGGACTATAAGAATAAGTCCCTGGTTGATTGATGAACGATAAAAGATCCTGTTTACCGACTTTACAATAACAGCTTTTATACCTGCATATACAAGTCCTACTGAAGGATGCTCCCTTGAACTGCCGCATCCAAAGTTATCTCCAGCAATTATAATGTCACCCTCTTTTACATTACTGCTGAATGAAGGGTCAAAATCCGAAAAAAGTAATGGCATAATTGCCTCAGGGTCAGTGCTTAAAACAATATATGTATGCTTTCCGGCAAACATCTGATCAGTGTTCAGGTTATCAACATCGGAATAGTCCCATACATTCCCTGATCGTCGTATTTCACCATCACTGATCTCTACTGTTCTGCTTTGGACAGCTTTGTAGGGATATTTCTCGGAACCTGTTTTTTCCCTGGGATCAGTTATGGCACCTTTAAGTGCCGACACAGCAACTGTTGCCGGTGAAGCGAGGAATATCGATGCTTCTTTGTTTCCCATCCGTCCAGGAAAATTACGATTGGCTGTTGAAATAACCGAATGCCCAGATGCCGGAATACCCTGACCGGTTCCAAGGCATGGTCCACAGGATGGAGTCAGCATGTTAGCACCTGATTTCATAAGATCAGTAATTATCCCCTCATCTATTGCTTTGAGGTAAATTTCCCGTGATGCCGGTATAACATTAAGCTGAAAGCCTTCAAATATTTTTTTGCCTCTCAATATTTTTGAAGCTAAACGCAGGTCTTCAATCCTTCCATTTGTACATGTACCTATTAAACCTTCCTGTACATGTGTTCCGGAGAGCTCATGAACTGATTTAATATTATCTACATTATGAGGTGCTGCCACTACAGGAAAAATATCATTTAACCTGATGTTGATGTCTTTGCAATACTCTGCTCCTTCATCTGCCCAGAGCCCTTTCATTTTCTCTCCCAAAAAATCAAACAGTATCTGATCGGGAGGAAAAACAGCATTCTTGGCTCCCATTTCTGAAGCCAGGTTTGCTATCGTCATCCGGTCAGAAATGTTAAGGTTTTTAATACCATCTCCATGATATTCAACTGACATGTAATTTGCACCATCCGACCCTATCATTCCTATAATCCACAGGGCCAGATCTTTAGCTGTAACTCCCTCACATAATTTACCGGTAAGAATTATTCTTATTGTTTCAGGTACTCTGAACCATGTCTCACCTCTTTTCCAGATACCTGCGGCCTCTGTACGGTCAATACCGGCAGCAAAAGCATTAAAAGCCCCGGCTGTTGATGTATGACTATCACTTCCTACTATTATCATTCCTGGCCTGGCATGGTACGACATTATCTGGTGGCATATACCCATTCCTGCATCATAAAATTTATCAATACCCTGTTTCTTCACAATATCCCTTATATCCTGATACTGGCCTGCCAGCTTTGCATTAGTGGGAGGAGCATTGTGATCAAGTACAACAAGCATCTGGCCGGGATCAGCAACCTTTTGGCCACCCATATTCATGAATGTCCTGTATATGCTCGATGTATTATCGTGAGTGAGTATAATATCCGGATGTTCAAATACTATCGATCCGGCCGGAGCTTTAAATATCTTTTCAGCAAATGTTAATTTCCTCATTCGTTATATCATTTAAATCATCTATCCAAGCAATCCTCCGTTCCTGTATATTTCAAGCTGGACTTTTGAAAAAGGTTCAGCAGCAACCTGTTTACCGGTTCTAAGGTTTAATATAGTGCCAGTTCCAAGGTTTATCCTGACATTGTCTCCATTTTGTAATTCAAGTTTATCAAGTGATTTACAGTAAATAACCGGAAATGCTGCATTTATTGCATTTCGTTCGTATATTGCCCCGAATGATTCTGCAACAATAGCCTGGATGCCGAGTGAAATGAAGCAATCAACTGCCTGTTGCCGGGAGCTTCCGCTTCCAAAGTTCTTCCCTGTAATAACTATATCGCCTTTCTTTGCTTTACTTGCAAAATCTTCAAATCCTTTAAGATTATCAAAGGTATATTTCCCCATCTCTTTTAAGTTGGTTATAGCGATGTATCTATTGTGGAAGATCATATCTGTATCAATATTATCCCTCATTACAAGCCATATTTTTCCTTCAATCTCATCAGGCCTTGCTTTTATACTTTTCCTCTCATGGTAATCTGTCACAACTGAGGTTAATTTTTTATCAAAGAGAGATGGTTTGGAAGGTATATTATCAGGAGTTGTTATATGTCCTGCAATTGCTGAAGCCGCAACCACTTCGGGTGAAGCCAGGAATACACTACCTTTTCCCTGTTTTCCGGGGAAATTCCTGTTTCCGGTACTTATTGTCACTTCTCCCGGACCATTCTGTCCTACCTGTCCTGCGGCACAACCTGCACATCCTGCATTTGAAACAAGAGCTCCTGATTTCTTGAATATATCCAAAAGTCCTTTTTCAAGGCAGTTTTTCCATATCTCATCTGTAGCAGGGACGATTTTGAGTATTACCCCAGGAGCCACACTCCTGCCCTTCAACAAGTCAGCCGTTTTAACCATATCCTCCATTCTGCCATTTGTACAGCTGCCGATAAATGCTGAATCAATTTTTTTGCCGGCAACAGATTTAACTGAAATTGTATCGTGAGGTTTTCCCGGACGTGATACAAGAGGCAGAAAATCTGACACATTCACATCAAATATTTTAATATAGGAAGCCTTTTCATCTGCGTAAGGTGGCTGGAAGTCTTTGCCGGTATGTTTTCTGCAATAATCAATGATCTCCTGTGATGGCGGGAACAGGATAATTATTGCACCCATCTCGGTTGCCATTGACGATATTGTAATTCTTTGATCAAGACTCAGATTGTCGACCGTTTCGCCGTACATCTCTACAGAATATCCAAGCAATGAGTTTGCACCAAAGAGAGCAAGCAGATTAAGTATGATATCTTTAGCAGAGATGCTCCCTGGCATTTTCCCATTGAGATTTATTTTCACAGATGGAGGTACCTTGAACCAGATTTTTCCTTTATGCCAGGCTGCGGCGATATCCATATCGCCCATGCCCTGACCGAATGCTCCCACAGCACCAAGAATATTAGCATGCGAATCGGTTGAAATTGCTGTGGCACCAGGCCAGACAAAACCTTCATCAATCAGAATATGAGTACCAATTCCAGCATTTATGTCGAAAATTTTTATTCCATATTCACGGGCAAACTGCCTGCAAAGATGTTGATTTACAGCATATTTCTGATCAGATCCTGTTGGATTACAATCGAAGGTGAACAGTGTTTTTTCAGTATTCTCTATTTTCAGGTTATTCTCCCTGATGTTTTTCACCACGTTTGCACCACCAAAATCACGAGCAACCCTGATATCAATATCAATGTCTGTTATATCTCCAGGCTTCAGGGTGTCTGACTCTGAATGAGCAGCAAGGATTTTTTCAACCAATGTCATTGCCATAGTCATACTATTTAGATAAAGTCTGTTAAAGTATTAAAAAACTACCTGTATTGAGCCCTGTAATCTCTTGGTGAGAATCCCTCTGTCTTCCTGAATTGTTTATTAAAATTTGAAATGCTTACAAAACCGCATTCAACAGCAATATC
>CAZOZU010000094.1:0-7120 GCA_964584355.1 uncultured Rikenellaceae bacterium | reverse complement strand
AAAAGCTAATTTGTCGATATAGATATGATTATCGGGCTCCTGTTTCACAAACTTGCGATAAATGTTAATTGCATCATCGAACCTGTTTAATTGCATATATATGCTGGTCAGATAATAAGCATATACCCATTTCAAAGAATCAGATGAATATAGTTTTTCCAAAAGAGGGATAGCCTGTTTAGTATTCCCTGTACTATAGTATTCTTTTGCAAGGGAGTGACTATACAATTTGTTATCAGTATTCAGGGCAACTGCTTCCATAAAACATTTCAGGCAGTTATTATCATCAAGAGTACTCTGATAGGCTAATCCAAGAATGAAATAAATGTTTGCATTTAAGCTATCTTCAGCTAATATGAGTTTACATGTATCAATGATCTTCTCATATTCTCCATTTAAAAACATCTTGTTGATCTTTGAATTCAGGGTATCATTCTGTGCAAGAGCCAGATTTATTGAACATAAGCAGACGATAAATAAAAGAAATATTCTTTTCATGGGTTAAGTATTTAAATTTAAGTGATTTGGTTTGACCCCCTATAAAACTAGACTAAAAGTACTATATTAAAATTGTACTTTTATGTTGATGGTAAAAAGACTACACAAAAGGACTCCGTAGGAAAAGGAAAAGATATTGTTAGACATACAAAATCTTGGAGTAATAGCTGGTTGCCGAAAATATGGCATATCAAGGATTTCCTCAAAATCTATGGTAAAGAAACTCTTGGAGTCAGGAGTATTTTCATTGTTCGCACAGGAACAAACAAAAAGCATTAATAACAAAGTAAGTAGGTTTTTCATGTTGGCTATTTAGTTTGAATTATTCCCAGGTTGTGCTAATCCGCCTCTTATTTCCGGATTAGTTAGTGTACCATGGTGAATCAAAGATCATCCTAAGCTTTTTTCATTTGACCGAAAAATAGCATTTACCATATATTTCAAGGCCGTTCTTGCTGTTTTTCCCGCGGACATAAACGATATAATCTCCTTTACTGTCTGATGTATAAAATGAAATAGTTGTTTTTTTATCTGCAGATAAATGAATATCCGGATTCCAGTATAAAAGATTCCTTCTATCAGGTATTCTTGAATTACAGGACCTTTCGTTAAAATCATAGCTGGAATCCATAACTGAAAATAGCCCGTAAGTAAAAAACATGCTGATTTTGTTCAGATCCAATCCGGCAAAATCTTTGTTTTTGGAATAAATGCTCATAATACCACTATATTTCATGCCGGCGACTAAATAGTCCTTGTCAATTACCTCAACTCTTTCAATTCTGTTCAAAGGTGTCTTTAAAAGCCTGTCATCATTATTAACCTGAACATTGTCAAAGAAAATCAATGGTTGAATATTTGAAAAGCTTGTATTGCTTTTGATCATAAGGTAGGTCCAGCCTTTTTTATTTATTATTTCTGCTTCAAGAATGATTTCATTAATGAATTCTTCAATATTTGGCAATTCAATATATTTTTCAGTATAGTATACGGTTTTTTTGCTTCCATAAAAAGCCATTGGTTCTGCTTTCCCGGTTAGCGAATCTGCTGCCGTATTTTCATGAGACATGAATATTTCGGTGAGTTGCAGATTTATAACCATATCTTCAATTCGATGTATTTCATTTTCATCCATGTTGAATGCGATGTAGGGCAATTTTACAGGTTGGTTGCAAAAGTCGTTGTCGATCAGTATTTCTGATTGAGTATCTGTCTGAATAAAGAAGTCATGATTTCCCGGCATATCCGGAAGCGAAAAGACAAACCGACCCTGGTCATTAGTATTATGGACTGAAAAGTATTCTCCATACTGTGTTTCTGAAAGACTAACCAAAACATTTATTTTAGGCAGTTTTGTGGGTTTGTCAACAATTTTGCCTGAAATTGTAATTCCCCTGATTTCAGGTAAATATTCGATATCGGAGAGGTTGTTTACCGCAGAGGTTGATTCAGGTTCATAAGACTGAATGGTTGTATCAATTACACCAACTTTTGCAACAGATATACAATAATTGTCTGGGTCAGAGAACTTCCTGTCGTTGATATTAAGTGTGACTTCTACCCTTTCTCCTGGCTTGTATTTATTTTTATCCGGATTACAGCTAACACCGTCAATCAGGTTCTTCCGGGCTGTGTTGTGGGTTGTTGGTACGGACGGACCTGATCTCTCAACCGGACCTTCATCAGTTTCGGACCGGAAAGGATTAACAATTTTAATAAGCAGGTATGCATATTCGTATGCTGAAAAATTTCGCATCCATTTTGTATAAGCGCGCAAATAATAATTGCCTGAGAGTATGTTCCCCGGGATTTCCATACTTCCTGATGTTCCAGGTTTGGTCAGTTTCAGTTTCATCTGGGCCAGCTTGATCCCATTCCATTTTATCAGTTCAACATATAATACATTGCTCCATGTCAGAGAGTCAAGTTCATTTATAGAGGAATATGCAGTTGTAAAATAAATCTTCTCATTTACACAATAAACACTCCGATCAGTGAAAAGTCTTATCTTTTCACCCGATGCAGCAGGGATTGAAGCGTAACTGATTTCTGATTGCCCTGCCTGACTATTAATGTTAAGGCTAATCAGAAAGCTTAAAATACAGAATAGAAAAACTTTTCTTACCATTCTATCCATATTATTTGCTTTGAAAAATTTTTGGCTGTTTTAAATTTATCTTATTCATTTTACTCCCAAAAATCGGGTTTTTGAGTATTGCCACCTCTCACTCTGCAATCCACACATTCATCTTTAGAAAAGTAAAAGCAGACTGTGCTAAAAATGCCAAATTTAATATATAAATAAACAGGAGGAGGTCCCGGAAATTTACGTACACTCTTATTGTAATTTATAAATGCATACAAGTAACTTAAAATATCCAGATCCTTAAATGATGTACATGTTGATAAACTATCACATCGGTTTTCGGGTCCGGAATTGTTATCAAAGGGGTTTTCAACAAACAGGCGTTTAAAAGTACAGGAAGAAGCCCAGAAAAAGCCCAGCACCTTTTCATCCGGATTATTGGTATTAAAGATATTCGATTTAGTCTGGTAAGGTTGATTTGTGTAAATCTCACCAGATTCAGTCATCTCAATCTCTTTTTGGTGCCAATAATCATAAGCCTCTTTGTTCAATGCAAATTGTTTTACAGTTGCACAATATTTAAAAATTAATGCTTTTATATAACCCAATTTATAATGCAGAGGTATTTTTTTAATAATATTATGTGATAAGTTAATTGTTGAGGCCGTATAAATTCCGGACGCGGTTTGTGTGTTCCAGCAATAATAAAGACTATCTGATGGCGAATCCAAATCGAACAATCTTATTGTATTTCCGTCATAAATACCACTTATCTTATAAGATGCATGTATCTCCCATGTTTCTTCTATTTGCCACTTATAGTATTTTGATGCATCATCCGGGGCATCCAGATCAACATAAAACTGAAGTACCTGAATATTTTCCTGGTTTAATTCGGACGAATAGTGATAGTCTTTAATACAATAGATACTATCAACAGGTGGAGTTTTTAATAGCCGCTTATAATCTGATTCATATTCTTCTCCGGAAGAAGTGCTGAACATCAGCTTGTAATTTGTATCATATTTGAGAAGTGCGTCATCAATATTTGCCACGTATTTCCCTTTTGATTCTTCAGTAAAAATGAACTCATTTCCTGATTCATCAATGATTTTTACCTGACAATTTTCTTCTGGCTGGTATTTAGCATACTTATATTCAGGAAGTAAGATGGATGCAGATCTTGAGATATTTATTACCTGTTCATCAAGGCCTTTTATTAAACTTCCGTCAACAACCAGTAAATTCGTCTTTCCCTGGTAATCGGGTTCAAACGGGCTGATACAGCTTAGGGCAAACAAGGTAAGACACGTAAATAAAATTTTGAAATGGTTATATTTTTTTAAAGCAAATCCTGTATTCATATGATTTCTTTTTATAATCGAAAAAGATCGTTTTAGTCATTAAGATAATTTCCGAATTTATAGTTCCAGGAAAGTGTAAATATCGGAATGCCGAAGATTGATAGTTTATGTCCTTTTACAAACCCGCCGTATTCGGAATCAAAATAAATCGAATATGCATTTTTACGCCCCAGAGCATTATATAAGTTAAGAGACCAGGTACTGTGAATAGGTTTTTTCCTGAGAAGGTTACCTTCAACGTTTATTGATAAATCCAGTCTTACATAATCAGGTATCCGGTATTCGTTTCTTTGTGAGTAACTCATCAGCTGCTGACCTTCGGAATAATAAACTGATACCGGATATGTAACAGGGCGACCGGTTGTATACACAAAGTTTGTTGAAAGACTTAAGCGACGGTTAGTCCTGTAATTGAGGACCAGGTTAACACTATGTGGCCTGTCATAATCGGAAGGATATTCAATACCGTAATTTATCTGATTTTCAGGAAGACCACCATCTACCTTAACCATAGACCGTGAATAGCAATACGATATCCAACCTGTAGTTTTACCTGTATTTTTTTTGATCATCAGCTCTATTCCATTTACATTTTGTTTCCCCTGTAATACTTTTGTCTCAATAGGATCTGGCGAGGTGAAATCCGTGCCGTCCTTAAACTCAACCTGATTGTTAACCCATTTATGATATAATTCTAAAGAAGTTTCAATACCTCCGGCATCGAAATTCCGATAATAACCTACGGAAATCTGATCTGCAATAGGTGGTGCAATGTGGTAATCACATAGTTTCCATTTATCATCCGGGGAAATGGAAATGGCATTTCTTAACATGAAAATATACTGGTACAATCTGTTATACGAAGCTTTAAGTGATCTGTTAATTCCAAGATTATAATTTAAGGAAAATCTGTATTCGGGCCCGGAATAGGATTTAATCAGATCACCTCTATGGTAAACCTTAGTTTCAATGATGTTTTCAACAGTTCTATTATCTTCCGGATAATATATGTTAATTTCCGCTGGGCCATATTGATTGAATATGCTGTATCTTATTCCCACTGAAACGGTAAGATTACTTATTAAAGCAAACTCATCGGAAAGATATAGTGCATATTCAAACCCTTTTTCATTGCCAAAATTAACAGGTGTCCTGTTTGATATTTCACCAAAAGGTGAAATGTTGCCAATGTTCAGGTGGTAATAGATTTCATTCGCCCCGAAAGCAATTTTGTGATCAGATTTACTTAAAATTGAAAAATCTTGCCTGGCTTCATAATGATCTATCTTGTACTTTTGCTTGTATGCAATGGAGAGGTTTTTTATATTTGCATTTTCAAAAGAGTAATTGCTGTAAATAACCGACACGTTAGATGATATTATCCGTGAAAACACATGTTTCCAGGATAATGAAGATCCTTTGTTAGAGTAATCATATTTATTTAAAGATGATAATGTGAATTTGTCTCTGCTCAGATAAATAAAAGCCTTCAAGGTGTTTTTATCATTAACCTGAGCATTTACAGAAAAAGAACCATCAAAAAAAGAAGCGCTGCTTTTCCTTATATTCTCTTCCTTTATCTTATTTAGTATCCAGTCTGAATAAGAACTCCGGAAACTGGTAACAATTGATACTTTATCCTTAATTAACGGAATTTCAAGTGAACTATGAGCTGTTACCGGACTTATTCCACCCTGTCCGAAAAATTTTTTCTTACTTCCCTGTCTGGTTTTTATATCAAATACTGAAGACAGCCTGCCACCATAACTGGCGGGAATATTGCTTTTATAAAATGACAAATTATCAATGATATCAGGATTGAATGAAGTAAAGAATCCAAACAGGTGGCAGGTATTATAAACCGGGATCATATTGAAATAAAACATATTCTGGTCTTCAGCACTGCCTCTTACATTGAATCCCGATGAACCTTCACCCACATTCAGTACACCAGGTAACATTTGTGCTACTTTCAGGATATCCTTTTCCCCGAAAACAATCGGTATTTCTTTTATGGATTTCACTGATATCTTTTCATACCCCATTTGCATTCCTTTTATGTGATCGTAACGGTTGGCAGTAACACTAACCTCATCCAGTGCAATAAGCTGTTTTTTCATTTTAATAGTAAGAGAGCCGTCTGAATAAACCTGTAAGTAATATTCCTGCTGTTTCATTGACATATAACTGAAAACAGCCTTATATTTTCCCGGTTTCAGTACCAGTTTAAACTTACCTTCTAAATCGGCAACAGTGCCGGTTTTCTTCTCTTCAATATAAACTGTAGCACCGCTAAGAGGCTCTGAATTAGATTCGTCGACTATCTTCCCGTCGAGGATGCAATTTGAAACACCAGCAGTCTTACGCTTATCACCAATTTCCAGTACCTCAATTGAGGAAATCTTCCTGCCTTCAAGATATTTTTTTTCAGTTTCGGTTATACTTTTAATACTATCAGTATCATAATGTTCAATCCCGGATATTCTGTAAGATGGCAATTCTGTTATAATCAGCTCACCCGGATATATGTATACGTTACAGCTTTCAATAAAGAACTGGAGTCCGGCCTTCTTAAGCTGATCATTAAGAATTTGTACCAGAGATACATCAGTGCCTGAAAAGGTGATTCTTACATCTTTTATCCAATCCTGCAGATAATAAAATCGAAGTGTAGTTTTCATTTCAATTTCCCGGATAAAATCATTAAATGGGATATTATTATAAGCACCGGATATTATCATATTATCCGGTTGTTGTCCTGAAGCTGTAAAAAATATACCCAGACCCAGGCAAATAATAATGATTTTTTTCATTTTATAAATTATGTCGCTTACAATGATCTTTATAGATCATAATAAAGAATTATAATAGGCTAATAATTCCGATATTTTTTCATCACTGCTTTTATTGACTTTAATATGATTGTCTTTTAAGTATTTTCTAACCCGGGCTTTGATCTCTTCCGGAAGTATTTTCATAAAGGACCTGTTATTTCTGTATATTAAAGATGAGCCATTTAATAGTAGGTAACATTTTTTCTCACTTTCAAAAAATCTATAGGAAATATATTTAATATCATCATAAGACTCGATCATCTTTTTGTCCCAGTAATACAAACATTTCAGTTTCTCTGTATCGAAGACAACCTGGTAAAATCCTGGCTCTCCCTGGA
>CAZOZU010000093.1:0-7140 GCA_964584355.1 uncultured Rikenellaceae bacterium | reverse complement strand
CTTGATTCCCGCGGCAATCCGACAATTGAAGTTGATGTAATGACAGCAAGTGGTTATTTTGGACGTGCTGCTGTGCCATCAGGCGCATCAACAGGTGAAAATGAAGCCCTGGAGTTAAGGGATGGTGATAAAAGCCGTTACCTGGGCAAAGGAGTCATGAAAGCGGTTCACAATGTTAATAATGTCATAGCAGAAGAGATAAACGGAATGGATATTACGGACCAGGCAGGGATCGATAAAAAAATGATCGACCTTGATGGTACCTTAACGAAAAGCAATCTTGGAGCAAATGCTATTCTGGGTGTTTCACTGGCTGTTGCAAAGGCTTCTGCCACACTTCATGGATTACCCCTGTTCCGTTATATTGGAGGTACAAATGCAGTCGTTCTTCCTATACCAATGATGAATATTATAAACGGCGGCTCTCATTCTGATGCACCTATTGCTTTCCAGGAATTTATGATAAGACCTGTTGGAGCTCCCTCCTTTAAAGAAGGTTTGAGAATGGGCGCCGAGGTATTTCACTCATTAAAAAAGGTTCTCAAAGAGAGAGGATTAAGTACCGCTGTTGGTGATGAAGGTGGTTTTGCTCCGGATCTTAATGGTACTGAAGATGCTCTTGAAACAATACTGAAAGCAATCGCAGCTGCTGGTTATAAGGCCGGACAGGATTTAACTATAGCTCTCGATTGTGCCGCTTCCGAATTTTATGTGGAAGGGATGTATGACTATACGAAATTCGAGGGGCCTAAAGGTGCCAAAAGAAACTCAAAAGAGCAGGTAGATTATATTGAAGAACTTATTAAAAAATATCCCATAGATTCTGTTGAGGATGGTATGGCTGAAAGCGACTGGGAAGGCTGGACAATGCTGAATTCCAGAATTGGGAATAAATGCCAGGTTGTTGGTGATGATGTGTTTGTAACAAATATTGACTATCTGAAAAAAGGTATTGAATTGGGTTGTGCTAATTCAATACTTATCAAGTTAAACCAGATAGGCTCCCTTACTGAAACGCTTCAATGTATTGAAATGGCTCATAAAGCCGGTTATACTACAGTCGTATCACACCGGTCGGGTGAAACAGAAGATTCAACTATTGCGGATGTAGCTGTTGCAACACATTCTGGTCAGATAAAAACCGGATCATGCAGCCGTACTGACAGGATGGCAAAATACAACCAGCTTCTCAGGATAGAGGAAATGCTTGGAAACCTGGCTGTTTACGGGTATAAAAAATAATCCCTAATAAAGTAGAATTTTCTCCCCTTTAGAGGAGATGGCACGTAGTGCCAGAGGGGCCTTCCGGAGTTATTAACAATTGTTAATAACTGTTGTTTAAATTACGTTTACAACAAGAAGAATATTCTGTTGGATTTATTTGATTCTTGATTTACTTTTGATCTATCGGGTGAGCGATAAAAGGCTGCTCGAAAGATATGGAACCGGAAAAGGTTACTTAAATGAAGCACGATCCGGTTCATTCAGACCTTCGGGACTGCATATCAAGAGAGCCGAAGTCTGAACTAGGAAACCAAAAGTTGCCGATGTTCAGAAGATCGCCGAAAACCGGAAACGTTCTTTCAGCGATTGAGTCACAGGGCCTCAGCTTACAAAAGGTTTCGGCCTGGAGTGATCTGAAACCGAAACACATATCCTTCGGGAAATGTGCCACGGAGCCTGAATGACACTTCTTCCCGGAATGTCCCGCTGTAAGGCGGGAACAAAAGGAAAGCCGGAAGGTTATGCCGTAAAAAGCCTTACCGGAAAGCCATGGGTTGCAGGACAGATCGCAAGACCTGAAATGCAGCCGGTCAGAATAACAGTAACCCGACGCCGTTTACGGCTTCGGTCGCTTACGGTGAATGGGAACTACTCTTCGGAATAGTTCCCATTATTGTTTTATACCCGGGATATAGTCCATATTATTATTATTCCCAGGAATTAATTCCGCAATCCGAAATCATTTATATCTTTGACCTCCCGACCTTCATATGCTTTGACTATGGGCTATCACGGACTTGCAGATTTTATTGCTGATCTTGAAAAACACCAGGAACTTCACCGGATAAAATCATTTGTCAATCCCATACTCGAAGTAACTGAAGTAACCGACAGGGTTAATAAAAATCTTGGTAAAGCCCTTCTTTTTGAAAAAACCGGAACAAATTTTCCTCTGCTTATCAATGCTTTTGGTTCAGATTCCCGCTTGGCAATGGCACTGGGAAGGAGGGAAATAGACTCAATAGCCGGCGACATAATATCATTGTTGCATATTCCTCAAGGCAACATCTTTAAAAAGATCTCAGTAGCAAAGACGATATCGCAGATCATGCCTTCACATATAAAAGGAAGGGGCAAGTGTCAGCAGGTAATAATCAGGGATCCTGATCTGTCTATACTGCCGGTTATGAAATGCTGGCCACATGATGGCGGTCGTTTTATTACTCTCCCTGTGGTACATACCATACATCCTGAAACAGGTAAGACAAATGCAGGTATGTATAGAATGCAAATACTTGATAAAGAGACTACTGCCATGCACTGGCAACGTCATAAAACAGGTGCCCGGCATTTTGAGGCATGGAAGAAATCAGGACATAAAATGCCTGTCTCAGTTACCCTTGGAGGTGATCCTGTATATACATATGCAGCAACCGCTCCTCTGCCTGAAAATATTGATGAGTATCTTCTTGCAGGATTTCTCAGGAAGAAAAAAGTGAAACTGGTAAAATGTATAACAAATAACCTGTGGATTCCCGCTGATGCTGATATTGTTATCGAAGGTTATGTGGATCCGGCAGAAGAACTTGTTATGGAGGGCCCTTTTGGTGATCATACAGGATTCTATTCCCTGGCTGATAAATACCCGGCATTTCATGTTACCTGTATAACATACTCAAAAGATGCAGTATATCCTTCCACAATTGTCGGTATCCCGCCAAATGAAGATGCATGGTTGATTAAGGCAACGGAGAGAATATTTCTTCCTCCTCTGAAAATAGCGATACAACCTGAAATTGAAGATTTTCATATGCCTGAAGCAGGTGTGGCCCATAATCTGGTAATAGTCAAGATAAATAAATCGTACCCGGGACAGGGAAGAAAAACAATCGGCTCATTTTATGGGGCAGGTCAGTTGATGCTGACAAAATACCTTATTGTGGTCAGCGGTGATGTTGATATAAGAAAATACCGGGAACTGGCACAACATCTTTTGGTGAATACCGATTTCAGATATGATCTGTTATTCACTTCGGGACCTTTGGATGTCCTTGACCATTCCTCTGATACATCCGCATTCGGAGGTAAACTTGGCATTGATGCAACAGAAAAACTTGAAGAGGAATTATCCGGAAGATCTCTTCCTGTAAATTCAGTATCCGATAAATTGACCGGTCAGAAAAAAGAGACTATACTGACAGTAAATAGTAAAATAAACATCGTAAATGATTTCCCGGTTATAATAACAGGATTATACCAGAGTGAAGATCCCATGGCATCTGAAAAAGCAAAAGACTATTTTAAACAGAAAGAAATAAAGAATCTTTTCAGGCTGGTGCTTACGGTTGATCATACTGTTGATGTTAATGACCTCTTTTTGGTTACCTGGCAGATACTTGGCAACTCTGATCCCGGAAGGGATATTGAATTTATTGCTGAGAATTCTTTATTCATCGACGGGACAATAAAATCCTATCACAGAAAACGATTTCTACGAAGATGGCCGAATATTGTATGTTCAGATAAAGATACTATCGAACAAATAGATAAGAAGTGGGATTCTCTTGAGATAGGAGGCTTTATTCCATCTCCATCTCTTAAAAATTGTTCTATGAATCGTGAGGGTAACGATGAGGTCCTGGTCATAAAGACCTGATATTGTTAATTACTGATTCTTCCAGCTTTTAAGTACCGAATTTTAATCTATTTTTGCAGTATCTGATGATACTTCTTAATTCTTTATATTATCAAAATCTGCTTTCCGGGTATGCAGTATATTCTGGTGGTTTATCGCCTGAGAGTATAATTGCCGGCATTTCTATGAATACCATTATATATATATTCTTTGGTTTACTGTTTGTTTTGATAATATATCTGATCGTAATGTGTCAAACCAGGTATCTGGTTAAAACAAAAAAAATATTAAAACAAAGAGAACAAACTCTCGAACAGGTTGGAAGGGAGAAAGCCGATCTTGAACTTAAAGACAAAAAAGTAACAGATAGTCTTATTTATGCCCAGAGAATACAGGAAGCACTTCTTCCATCGGAAGAATATTTCAGAACTCATTTTCAGGATTCTTTCATATTCTTTCGTCCAAAGGATATAGTAAGCGGAGATTTTTACTGGATAGAAGAAAGAGGAGACAAGGTCTTTATTGCAGGTGCAGATTGTACAGGTCATGGTGTCCCCGGGGCGTTAATGTCGATGATAGGGCTCGAGATCATTGAGAAAACAATTAATGAAGACCATATTGAGAAACCATCCGAGGTTCTTGCCGTTCTTAATAAAGAGCTGGAAAAGACCTTCAGCAGGGAAAAGAATATTGGTACAATTATCAGGGACGGCATGGATATAGGCCTCTGTATAATAGACAGGGGTACAAGGAAAGCTGAATATGCCGGTGCTTTTTTCCCATTATACCTGATACGTGAAAATTCACTTATTGAAATAAAAGGCGATAAACTTATTATAGGAATGAATCCAACAGGTATATCATATACAAACCATGTATTTGATCTTCAGGATAATGATATCCTTTACATTTTTTCTGACGGTTATGTAGATCAGTTTGGAGGCAGGGAGAATAAAAAATTTATGTATCGAAGATTCAGATATCTGTTAACTACAATACACCGGTTTCCTTTGAATGATCAAAAATCAATTCTTGAAGAAAATATAAATACATGGATGGCAGGCAATACCCAGATAGATGATATAATGGTAATTGGATTTAAACCTTTATCAGGAAGAGACTCTAAATAAATTTCTTGATCTTCTCTATAAGGGATGATGGCTGGAACGGCTTACTTATATAATCATCAATCCCGGAAGAGATACAATTTTCCTTATCACCTAACATGGCATTGGCGGTGATTGCTATGATCGGAACATGTGTATTTGTACTCGATTCCAGGGCCCTGATCTTTTCAGCAGCAACAAGTCCGCTCATCACAGGCATCTGGATATCCATCAGGATAAGATCATAACTGGTTGTCCCGAATTTGTCAAGGGCCTCTTTGCCATTGGAAGCAGTATCAATGCTGTGAACAAGAGGTTGCAGAGTCAGGTGGGTGATCTTTTGGTTTATCAGGTTATCTTCAACAAGAAGGATCTTAATGTTTTTCAGTTCTTTATGAGCTTTTTCCTTTTGAATCAGTTCTTCAATTTTCGGAGAAGCAATTTTCTGTTTCTGTTCCCTTACAATTCTTCCAAAGGGAAGACTGATATTCATTACGGAATAATTATTTCCGAACTCCTGATTGAAAGATCCTCTTTTAAATGATATCAGCTTGGCGGCAAGACTCTGCTCATCCTTTTCTTCATTAATCAACACAATAGCTTTATCGGTCTGGATCCTGAATCCTACAAGGATCTCATTTTCAGTCTCCTTCTCTTTTTTAAGGTTGATGGTAACTCTTGTTGGTCTTTCAGAATTTTGGTGTTCAATAGTATTAAACAAATCCAGAAAAATTTGTTTCAGGAATATAGGATCTCCAAAACACTCAAAATCATTGAATTCCTTCTTGTCAAGTATAAAATCAATATTGACCTTATCTTTTAGATTATAAAGTTCTATTGTATTCTGTATTGTTGAAAGAAGATTGAACCTGATAAATTTTCTGGGTTCAAGGCTTATATGTTCAGCCGATTGCATTGTTAATTCATCAACAGTGTTGACCATATTTTTCGTTGATGCAACAAATGTCTCAAGAAGCTCTTTTTGTTTTTGTTCCAGATCCGACTCCAGGAGCATATCAGTGATGATGACAATGTTATTCAGAGGCTCTCTTATCTTATGTGAGAAGTTGTTTATCACATCATCTTTCTGTTCACTTGACGAGGATGTATCAATGATAGTATTCCTGGCCTGGTTAAGAAAAACAGTGGCTTTTTTGATAAGATATAAGCCAATACAGGCAGCGATAATAATAATGATACCGGCAATAAGTGTCAAATCAAACATTAAGAAAGTGACAGCTATTATCAATCCACTTATTGCTGCATAGGCAAGCGTTTCAACCAGCTTCCGGTTTTTTAAATAAAACTCATCTGTTGATTGTTTTAGATCAATATTATTGCCATTTCCCGATTTACTGGTCATGTTTGATTATATTGAATTCATGTAAAAATAAACAAAATATATAGAATATACACCTGCAGTATTTAACTTACTTTCATGGAAAACGTTATTTTTGTTATTGCGGTATGATATTTGAGCTGAAAAATCTAAATGTAAATGTTATGAAAAAGAATCTGGGGATTATCATTTTGTTAATTGTCTTTTCTCTCAATCAGGCAGGTGCCCAGATTTCAGATAATATAGTTCAATATACTCCTGATTTCAAGTTTAAAGATGGCATTTACCTCAATTTCGACCAGGTAAAGGCGAATAGCCCCATTCCCAAGGCCAAGCTTCTAACGTCAACCGACTACAACGACAGGGAGTTCTTCAGAAAGATACTTGCATCAGGTAAGATATATTTTTATGATAATATGGGCATCAGGCAGGAGATTGTTACCAACTCGATCTGGGGTTACGCCCGTAATGGGGTGTTATATATACAGGTACAGGAAAATTTTAACAGGATGACTTATATTGGGAGCATCTGTCATTTTGTCGCTGATATTTTAACGTATGATCCACGCTATTATGGCTCACCATATAGTTATTATGATCCCTATTATTCACCATATTCATCATACGGATACGGATATGGAAGTTACTACTCCAGGTATCCTTATGGATATAATCCTTACAGAAGTAGTAATATTGGCAGGAGTGAGATCAAACAATATCTGATTGAATTTGAGACTGGTAACATAGCTGAATTTGATATGAAAAATACAGAACTGATGTTGATGAAAGATCCTGAACTTTATGAAGAGTATGCCCAACTCCCACGCAGAAAAAAG
>CAZOZU010000092.1:0-7275 GCA_964584355.1 uncultured Rikenellaceae bacterium | reverse complement strand
ATGGGCAAAGGGGGGAGAAGGTGCTGTAGAACTGGCTGAACAGGTTCTTGAGGCAGCAACCGATTGCCCCGACTGTTTTAAACCGCTATATGAACTCTCATGGTCGTTCGAGGAAAAAATTGATACAATTTGCCGTAAGATGTATGGTGCCGACCATGTTGAATATACAGTAAAGGCTAAAACGCAGCTGGAAAAGATCGAAAAACTTGGAATGGGTAACCTGGCAGTATGTATTGCCAAAACACAGAAGTCTCTTTCAGACAATCAGCACAAGAGAGGACGTCCGGACGGGTTTACTGTAAAAATAAGAGAAGTCGAACTTTCATCCGGCGCCGGTTTTATTGTACCGATAGCAGGCACCATAATGAGAATGCCGGGATTACCTGGCAAACCTTCGGCAGAAAAAATAGATATTGACCAAACAGGAAGGATTACAGGACTCTTTTGAGTCATACTATTTTCGTAACTTTATGGTGGTTATTAATGTTGAACAGATGAAAAGATTATCGTATTATTTACTTATTATAACAATCTTATTAACTGCATGTAAAAAATACAGCAATTATGAGGATGTTGCTTTTACTGAAAAAGAACCCCGCGATTGGGAAAATCCGGGTATATTCAGCCAGAACAGAGAAATACCACATGCTACTTTGATAAGCTTCAGTGATGAGGAATCTGCCCTGACAGCTGATAAAAACAATTCACCAGACTATTTGCTGCTAGACGGCATATGGAAGTTTTACTATGCAAATTCACCGGACGAGCGACCCTTCTGGTTTATTAAGGATGATTATGACACAAGGGAATGGGTCGATATTGAAGTGCCATCGAACTGGCAGATGAGGGGTTATGATGTTCCGATCTATGTCAATATAACATATCCGCATAAGAAGAATCCTCCATTTATTGAACATACATGGAATCCTGTAGGATCATATAAAAGGAATTTCAAGGTTCCCCGGGAATGGAAGGATAAAGAGGTTTTTCTGAATTTCGGAGCAGTCAGTTCAGCATTTTATGTGTGGGTGAACGAACAGCCAGTCGGTTATTTCCAGGACAGCAAAACTCCGGCCGAATTCAATATAACCAGATATCTGAAGCGAGGAAACAACTCCCTGGCAGTTGAAGTGTACCGCTGGTGCGACGGGAGCTATCTGGAGGATCAGGATTTCTGGAGGTTAAGCGGGATACAGAGAAGTGTTTTTCTTCATGCCCGGCCAAAAACATATATGTCTGATTTCTTTTTCCGAGGCGATCTGGAAAATAATTACAGGGATGGGCTTCTGAAACTCGATGTGTTATTGAAGAATATAGAATCAAATGAAACGGATTTTACTGTTGAGGTATCACTCGATGACAACGGGCAGAAGATATATTCTGATTCAAAAGATATTGTCATCGAACAGGATATCGTTTCGGTTAACTTTGAAAAGAGCCTTCCGGAAATAAAGAGATGGTCGGCGGAAACACCTGAACTCTATTCCCTTGTTATATGCCTCAGGGACACAAAAGGAAATATCATGGAATGCGTGAGCTCAAAGGTTGGGTTTAGAAAGGTGGAAATAACAGATTCTCAGCTGCTTGTAAATGGAGTTGCTGTTTATCTCAAAGGAACCAATTTACATGAACACCATGATGTGAACGGACATGTAATTGATGAAGCAACGATACTGAAGGATATCAAAGTGATGAAAAGCAATAACATAAATGCAGTAAGAACATCACATTATCCCCAGCAGGAGTTGTGGTATGAAATGTGCGATAAATATGGTCTGTATATAATTGATGAAGCAAATATTGAATCGCATGGGATAGGCTATCATAAGGATATAACTCTTGCTGATAAACCAGAATGGGCAGCGGCACATCTCGACAGGATGAAAAACATGGTTGAAAGGGATAAGAACCACCCCTCGGTAATAATTTGGTCGCTGGGTAATGAAGCCGGTGATGGAAATAATTTCCTGAATAACTATAAATGGGCAAAAGAAAGAGATAATACTCGTCCTGTACAGTATGAGCGTGCAGAAAAGAGTACAAATACGACTGAAAAGCATACAGATATTATTTGTCCCATGTATGCACGAATAGAACAAATCGAAGCATATGCAAAAGATGAAAATAATGACAGACCCCTCATACTTTGCGAATATGCTCATGCAATGGGTAACTCGACAGGAAACCTGCAGGACTATTGGGATGTGATTGAGAAATACCCGAAACTGCAGGGTGCATTTGTATGGGACTGGGTTGACCAGGGTCTGTTGAAGACTGATGAAAACGGGGAAAACTACTGGGCTTATGGAGGTGATTTTGGTGAAGAGGGTATTCCCAGTGATGGCAATTTTTGTATTAACGGACTTGTATGGCCTGACAGGACTGGGAAACCAGGACTTAATGAAGTGAAAAAGGCGTATCAATATATTGAATTTGAGCCTGTTAACCTTCATACCGGAATGATCAGGATTAAAAACAAGTATGACTTCACCAGCCTGTCGGAATTCAATTTTGACTGGGAAATAATGTTGGATGGAAAGATTATACAATCAGGAAAATTATCTATTCCCGGTTTTGAACCAAAAGCTGAGACAAATGTTTTACTGCCTTTTGAAGAGATAATACCTGTTCCGGGTTCAGAATATTTTCTTAATATAAGAGCTTCACGAAGTGATGAGTGGAATAGTGTCCCACAAAATCATGTTTATGCAGCCGAACAGTTTAAGTTGCCTGTATTCTCATTACCCACACCCTCAGGCCGGGATACTATTACTTACCTTCAGACAGATATCTTTGGCGATAAGTTACATGTTAGCGGTGTTGATATGAAAGTAGTATTCAATCTTGAAACCGGACGCATAGAATCATATAATTACAAAGGCAGAGAGCTATTAAGAAAAGGCCCTGAACCCGATTTCTGGAGGCCTCCGACAGATAATGATTATGGATATGGAATGAACAGACTGATGGGTGTATGGAAGAAAGCCGGAGAACGATCTGTAATAACAAAAGCTGATATTGATAAACCGGAGCCGGGTAAGGTAACCGTTGTCTTCAAGTATAATATATTAGGTGAAGAAAACAATAAAATTGCAGGTTATTCTACAGTATATACAATACTAGGCTCATCTGATATTGTTATCTCCAATTCATTCAATAAAATTTCCGATAATATACCCGAAATACCAAGAATGGGTATGCAGATGCAGTTGCCTGAAGAATTCACAAACCTTAAGTGGTATGGAAGGGGACCGCATGAAAACTATACCGACAGGAAGAGCTCTGCATTCATCGGCCTCTACGAGAGTACTGTGGCAGATCAGTATGTCCCGTATATACGTCCCCAGGAGAATGGCTATAAGACCGATACCCGCTGGCTAACATTGACCGATGATTCCGGCACAGGTATCCTGGTAACAGGAGAACCAATATTTTCATTTGCCGCACTCAATTATATCCATGACGATTTTGAATCGCCCGGAAGATTATCAATGTACAGGCGGGATGCAAAAAGCGCAAATACGCATACAAATGATGTAAAGCCCCGGGATTTTGTAAATCTTAACATCGACCTTGGACAAATGGGTGTGGGAGGTGATGATTCGTGGTGGGCACCTATTCATCCCCAGTACAGACTTCTGGAAAGCAGTTATACCTATTCATTCAGAATCCGACCAATAGTCAGGGAAGATGATGTTCTTACACTGGTTAAGGTAATATTTTAAACTAATATTTCAATTCAACCCTCAACACCTCATTCTCTCCTGTAATGATATTTCTGACATCATAAACAAGTGGTGAGGTTGTGTTCTTACTGACAACAACTCTTGTTATTGAATTGGCTTCCAGCTTTATAAATGAGGGGGCGGGAGCAGTGCCGTTTTCAAGATAGAATGGAATATCTGAATTGTTAGTTATATCATAATAAACACTTCTGTCCCTCTCATGATACGCCTTGCTAACTGAAATACACTGGAGGAAAAATGGTCTTGCATATTCCTCCTTTCCTGCCAGGTAATCCCTGAAATAGACAAGGGTTCTGCCTGCAAACATGGCCTCTTTCAGGGAATCATAACTCCTCTCTTTGGCAAATACCAGTGTCATGGGCCTGTTGGTGTATTCCGGAGCCATGTATTGCTCAGATATTATATCATGAATATCGCTGTTACCAATCACTGCAAGGTTATATTTTTTACAGAAAGTCATTACAAGAGGATAATATTCATTATAATTAAAGAATTCGATACCGTGTAGCCATCCATTATCAATCAGTTTGTGGTGGATATCATACATTCTTGGTATGCCGTCGGGTTGCTGGGCTTTCCATCCGGGGTGATTCCACAGAAGAAAACCACCCTGATTTATGACTTCAGCGAAACAATCCCATACCGATTTTTTGTCTATTAGTGAAGCATCCTTTATAAAAAGGGCATTGAAATGACCGGGAGGCATGTCCCGGGTAATTTCAGTACCCTGTACAAGAATGAGATCCCTCTCTCTGGCATACTCTTCAGTAATCTTATATGCTGCATTATGATCGATAGGAATATAATCTTCATGGGGTGTGTATTCAATGTGATCGGTTATGGCTATTGCATCGAGACCATCACGCCAGGCTTCATCAACCCTGATAGTTGGCCATACATTACCATCGGAAAAGACAGTATGCATGTGAAAATCGCATTTCAGAGTTACATAACCCGGGAGTTCAGGCAGATTTACAATTTTTCTTTGCCCGTATGTGACAGAGATAATAGAAATAAATAATAAGATGCTGGTAATCAGTTTTTTCATTTGATATATATTTATTGATTTATATTACCACATTCAACCTTTTTCAATCCCCTTATACTTTCTTCAACTCTTCTTTAACCCACCCCCGTCCCCTCCAAGGAGGGGAGCCAGTTTCGATTCAACCCCTTTCAACTCCCTTGTGCCTTTGCGCCGTTATGCCGTTTAATATATTTCTTCATAAAAATAGGCCATTTTCTCATCAACATCATCCCAGGTAAATATTTTTTTCTCTTTGTTAAGCCAGTAGAAATTAAGAAGGGCAAAATCACCGGCGCACATTGTTGTATGGACGAAGAGAAAAAGTGACAGACTCCATTTCCATAAGCCAGTCACATATAAGACCAGAAAAAGAAAGACTATGGTTACCATCAGGAAAGGGACAAGAGCAATTATCCTGAATTGTTTTGCATTAGTTACGTGACGGTGAGCGGTTACATAGAATATATATTGTTTAATATCCATTCCTGCCCTTATATTCCTTGCTCCCACAAGGTAAAAAGGAATAACATGAAGAAATTCATGCAAGGGTACCGATAACAGGGGGAATATTACCAATCCAAGGATTGAGTGGAATACAATATTCTTCAGTGGAAAATATCCTGCTATATCAATTCTTACAATAATTGCTATACCGAGAAAGACAAGGCAAAGTGACCAGTACAAAACCATCAATTCGGATTTCTTTCTCAGATAATCCAGAACAAAACCGGTAAGGTCACTATATGGAACTGCAAGTATTTGCCTGTATTTTGATTGATCCTCAAGGTCTTCAACCTGTAATGACATAAAAAGAGACTTTTCTCAAATTTAGCTTTTTCTTTTTATTCCGGGAGGTTCAGACGTTCTACTATATCCTGAAAACGGGGATCATCACTAAGTTTTTTATAGTAAGGATTATTTTTGACCCAGGGAATGAAATCATGCCTTTGTTTGTAAGCTTCTTCTATCCAGTAAATGGCTTTGTCTTTATCACCCAGGGCAGAATAGATATCTGCCAATCCCCATGTATGCCATCTCATATTTTGTTCTTCCATTTCAGCAGCAATTTCAAGAGCTTTATCTCTTTGACCTGCGAAGGCATAAGCAACTCCCAATCCACTAGCAAAGCCTGAACGGGGGGAGTATATTTTTATAAGGGTATCAATAGCTTCTTCATATCTTCCCATCTCTGCATAGACCATACCCAGCACATAATGTGCCATGGGATAGTTGGGATTAATCTTTAATGCATCCTTTGCATAGGTAATTGCCTCTTCATAACGTCCAAACCATTGGTACATCCAGGCCAGGTAGCCCGGGCATATAGGATCAAGTGGATCGATCTGGATAGCCGTTTTCATTTCATCAGCAGCTTCATCAATCTGGTTGGTAAGGGCAAGATACCAGCCATATGTGTAATGAGCGGCAGAGCTGTTTGGATTAAGGTCTATAGCACGTTTAAGATGGTATTCAGAATTAACGAAATCATAATCATGATAAAGATATGTTTCTGCAAGTACAACGTGTGCATCAGCAAGATTAGGGTGCAATTCTGCGGGATCCAGTTCTATAGCTTTAAGAGCATATGCCTTTGCCATATTCAGAGATGCTATGCCGGCTCCGTGACCGGCACTACCGTAACCCAAAGCCAGTCCTATGTAAGGCTCCGGATCAGCAGGATCAATCTCAATTGCTTCCTTGTAATAATTTACACCCAATTCAAAGCCATCCTGTGTCAGTTGATTCATAAAATATGATCCCCTTGCACAGGCTTTTCTGACATCGGGATTAACATTTATTGATGCTGATATCACCTTTTCTTCCTCATCTGTTGCCTTAACCTCCAATCCTTTAAGTATTTGGTTGATGATTTCGTTATAGATATTTGTCAGATCCCTGAAGCTTTGACTGAATGAAGAGCTGTAAATGTATTTTTCATCAGGGAAGGCTTCAACAACCATAACTTCTACCTGGAGATTTTCTTCACTCCCTTTTATAGTTGATTCGATAAGGTTATTTACACTAAGTTTTCTGGCAATCTCCTGGATAGGCTCCTCACTGTTTCTAAACTGAAGTGTTGTTTGTTTTGGTCTTACAATAAGGTTACTGATTCCTTGTAAATGACCGGTTAAATCACTCTGTATCATTTCGGCAATCCACTCCAGTTCCGGGTTCCCGGTAAAATTCGCAACCGGCATTACAGCAATAGCCTTCTTTATCAGCTCTCCTGACGATAATTCCGATTTTGTTTTTTGAAATAATTTTGGTACAGATATGATTAAAGTAACAATAACCAGTAATCCGAAGATTGCAGAGGCAATGTATTTTCCTGGAATCCTCTTTGGAGGAGCAAATACTTCATCAACCGTCTGGGGAGCAGACTCTTCAATTTGTCCTGTCTGTATCCGTGTCTTATATGATTTGGTTGCTCTTTTTTTCTCATCAGGGTGAAGGCTATATATAATATCCTTTACTGCATTTGCAACTTTATTGATCTGATCG
>CAZOZU010000091.1:0-7309 GCA_964584355.1 uncultured Rikenellaceae bacterium | reverse complement strand
GCTTAAAACTGGATTGGAAGGATTACTTGGTAATACTGTTCCCGAGCAGCAGAATATCGGGAGCCATGGTACCATAATTGCCGGGACACCAGAAAGTTCAAAGACAATAGATTTACTGGATCTGAATGAAAAACTTAAGGATCTCGGTGAAGAAGGATACCTTATTATTAATACAAAATGCAAAGTACAAAATCCAGAATATAGCAAAAAGCAGGTTATTATTATTGCGGCGAACAGCGAGCGGGGCGTTCTTTACGGGATTTTTCATTTTCTCAGACTACTTCAGACGCACAGCGATATCAGGCACCTGAATATTACAGATACTCCGGCAGTAAAGATACGTTTACTGAATCACTGGGATAACCTTAACAGGACTGTGGAACGAGGATATGCAGGCCCGTCACTTTGGAAGTGGGAATCACTTCCGGATACATTGGATATGAGATATACAGATTACGCAAGGGCCAACGCTTCAATCGGTATCAATGGGACTGTTCTTACTAATGTAAATGCAAACGCCATTGTCCTGACGAGGGATTATCTTGTTAAGGTTGCTGCTCTGGCAGATGTATTCAGATCATATGGCATAAAAGTATATTTGACAGCCAGGTTCAGTGCACCTGTCGAGATTGGTAAATTAAAGAATGCAGATCCTCTTGATCCTGAGGTTGTTAGCTGGTGGGAAAAGAAAACGGATGAAATTTACAGTCTGATACCCGACTTCGGTGGATTCCTTGTTAAGGCCAACTCCGAGGGCCAACCTGGTCCTCAGAATTATAACCGTACACATGCCGATGGTGCCAATATGCTTGCTGATGCTGTTGCCCCGCATAACGGGATCGTAATGTGGAGAGCTTTTGTTTATGATAATAATGTGCCGGTTGACAGAGCGAAGCAGGCATATAACGAATTTGTCCCGCTTGACGGTAAATTCAGGAAAAATGTGCTTGTCCAGGTTAAGAACGGACCCGTTGATTTTCAGCCGAGGGAACCATTCCATCCTCTATTTGGTGCAATGCCCGGGACACCAGTTATGCCCGAATTCCAGATCACTCAGGAGTACCTGGGTTCTTCGGTTCATCTTGTATTTCTTGCACCATTGTTTGAGGAGTGCCTGAAATCAGATACATATGCCGGGGGAGAGGGATCACCGGTAGCCGGTATTGTTGATGGGACTCTTTTTAACAATTCCATTACTGCAATGGCTGGAGTATCTAACATAGGCAGCAATATTAACTGGACCGGCCATCCTTTTGGACAGGCCAACTGGTATGCATTCGGCCGTTTGGCTTGGGATCCATATATAGGTTCGCAAGAGATAGCAGATGAATGGATAAGAATGACATTTACAAATAATGATGATATTGTTCAGAAAATCAGTAAAATAATGCTTGACTCACGGGAGATGGCTGTTAATTATATGACACCTCTGGGATTACATCATATAATGTATGCCGGTCACCATTATGGACCAGGTCCATGGGTTGACAGGGGCCGGAGTGACTGGACATCAGTATATTATCACAGGGCTGACAGTATCGGAATAGGCTTTGACAGAACCTCAAGGGGAAGTAATGCCGTGGAACAGTATTTTCCACACGTGAGGGATATGTACAATAACATTGAAACTTGTCCTGAATATCTTTTACTTTGGTTTCATCATGTTCCATGGGATTATACTCTTAAATCAGGAAGGAGCCTCTGGAATGAGATATGCTATCGGTATGACAAGGGTGTGAAGTCGGTAAGATGGCTTCAAAATGAATGGGATAAAACAGAGGGATATATTGACAGGGAGAGATTTTTACAGGTACAGGAATTGCTGGTTAAACAGGAAAGGGACGCAAAGATATGGCGTGACGGCTGTATGCTATATTTCCAGACATATTCAAAAAAGCCATTTCCGGAATATGTTGAAAAACCTGAGCATGATCTTGAATATTACAAAAGGTACAGGTACACTGATATACCTGGAATAAGATAAGACCTCCATCTCCCATGAAAAGGGTATTAATACCATTTAACTGTTTGGTTCGGGTTTTAATATCCTTTAAGAGGGCAGTGGAGTAAAAAGAAAAGAAATTAATAACTTACAAAGAAAAAAACTTAAATTATGCTGTTGCTTGGAATTGATCTTGGAAGCTCTTCAGTGAAGGTGTCTGTAATTGATGGTGAATCAGGCAAATGTTTGGCCTCTTCATTTCATCCTAAGGATGAGATGAAGATAATTGCCCGAAAGCCGGGTTGGGCTGAACAGGATACTGAAACATGGTGGACAAACCTGAAAGCTTCAATATCATATTGTAATAATCAACTTGGAGCCAGGAAAAATGAGATTGGTGCAATAGGTATTTCTTATCAGATGCATGGTTTGGTTACGCTGGACAAAAACTTAAAGGTACTTCGTCCCTCAATAATCTGGTGTGATGGACGAGCTGTTGATTATGGTAACAAAGCATATAATGGGATCGGAAAAGAGTTTTGCCTCTCTCATTTGCTAAATTCTCCCGGGAACTTCACAGCTGCAAAACTTGCCTGGGTAAAAGAGAATGAACCAGAACTTTTTGCTGAAATATATAAGATAGTACTTCCGGGTGACTATTTTGCCTTAAGGCTTACGGGCGAAACATTGACAACCTATTCAGGACTTTCGGAAGGTATCTTCTGGGATTTTGTTAATGAGAGTGTTTCATCGGAGATACTTGATTTCTTCGGTTTTAAAAAGGATATTCTTGCTGCTGCGATACCATCCTTTTCTCTCCAGGGGAGGTTGCTGAAGTCAGTCTCTGATGAACTTGACCTGCCGGAGGGAATACCGGTTTCCTACAGGGCTGGTGATCAGCCAAACAACGCATTATCCCTTAACGTAATGGAACCGGGTGAGGTGGCGGCAACTGCAGGAACATCAGGAGTTATTTATGGTATCACTGACCAGAAAAAACACGAACCACTTTCAAGGGTAAACAGTTTCCTTCATGTAAATCATTCCGAATCACGACCTCGTCTTGGAGTATTATTGTGTATTAACGGAACAGGCATACTCAATTCATGGTTAAAAAGAAACACAGGGAGTAAAATAAGCTATAATGAAATGAATGAATTAGCTGAAAAGATAATCCCCGGATCTGAAGGACTCACTATCCTTCCTTTTGGTAACGGTGCTGAGAGAATGCTTGGAAACAGGGATATAGGAGCACGAATAGTGGGATTGAATTTTAATACACATACAAATGCACATTTATTCAGGGCAGCCCAGGAGGGTATTGTTTTTTCCATAAATTACGGGCTTGAAATAATGAAAGAGACAGGTATTATACCTACAGTGATAAGAGCCGGAGCAGCAAATATGTTCCAGAGCCCTGTTTTCAGGGAGGCATTATCATGTATTACCGGCAAAGAGATACATCTTTATAATACCGACGGTTCCCTGGGTGCTGCAAGAGGAGCGGGGATTGGGTGCGGGTATTATAAGTCTGCGAAAGAAGCATTTGCAGGTCTGACAACTGTGGGTATAACAAAACCTGACAAATCAAGAACTGATGCCTATGAAAAGGCTTATTCAAAATGGGTAAATCATCTTGAGAAATTATAGACATATATTTACTTAGTATTCCTTTGTGGTTTAATATTTTTACTACAAAGTAACTCAAAGGCTTAATTGAAATTTATTATATCAAACCATAAAAACTAACTAATATGATCTACAAAGGTAAAAAAGAGTATTATCCCGGAATAGGGAAAATAAAGTATGAGGGTAAGAATTCGAAGAATCCTCTGGCATTCAGATGGTATAATCCCAACCAGGTTGTTTCCGGTAAGAAGATGAAGGATCATCTTCGCTATGCAATTGCCTACTGGCATTCATTCTGCGGGGATGGGAGCGATCCTTTTGGTGATGCAACACATATCTTTCCATGGGGAGATGGTAAAAATATTAATGACAGGATACGAATGAAGCTGGATGCGGCTTTTGAATTTTTCACAAAGATCGGAGCAGGTTACTACTGTTTCCATGATGTGGATGTTGTTGGTAACGGGACAGTCCTTGAGATTGAAAAACGTCTTGATAAGACAATACCCCTTATGAAAAAACTTCAGAAACAGACAGGGGTGAAGCTCCTCTGGGGTACAGCTAATCTTTTTTCACACCCCCGTTATATGAATGGAGCAGCAACAAACCCTGATTTTGCTGTTGTTGCCTGTGCAGGTACACAGCTGAAAAATGCCATACATGCCACTATAGAGCTTGGAGGTGAGAATTATGTCTTCTGGGGTGGCCGGGAAGGTTATATGAGCCTCCATAATACCTATATGAAAAGAGAACTTGAACATATGGGTATGATGCTTTCATTGGCACGTGATTATGGCAGAAAGAATGGTTTTAAAGGAACATTCCTGGTTGAACCGAAACCCATGGAACCAACAAAACATCAGTATGATTACGATGTAGCCACAATAATCGGTTTCCTTCGTGAGCATAAACTTGATAAAGACTTTAAACTGAATATTGAAGTTAACCATGCTATTCTTGCCGGCCATACATTCCAGCATGAACTTCAGGTTGCCGCAGATACCGGATTGCTGGGGAGTATCGATGCCAATAAAGGTGACTACCAGAATGGATGGGATACTGATGAGTTTCCAACTAATATTTACGAAGTTACTGAAGCAATGATGGTAATTCTTCAAGCCGGGGGATTCAAGACCGGAGGTATAAATTTCGATGCCCATATAAGAAGGAATTCTACTGATATTGACGATCTGTTTATAGCCCATATAAGTGGTATGGATACATTTGCAAGGGCCTTGCTTATCGCTGATAAAATATTGAAGGATAGCGACTATCTTAAAATGAGAAAGAAGAGGTACTCATCGTTTGACAGGGGCGCAGGAAAAGATTTCGAAGGGGGTAAACTTACTCTTCCAAAGCTAAGGGATCTTGCTGTGAAAAAAGAAGAACCTGCTACCATAAGCGGAAAACAGGAACTTTACGAACAGCTTATAAATATGTACATCGTATAAAATAATTATCCGGGTTCGGATTTTTAATCAACTTAATTAAAGAGGACCTTTTTAGAAAATAAGAGACACGAAGCGGAGGAATCTCTTACTTTTTTAATATGGACTTATTAATATTCTTATGCTTCAACAGCACTTACTGTCGAAGTAGTTATCTCAAATTCCGGAGGATTATATATAGATCTCTTAACAGCACATAGATCTGCTGAGTTGATCACTGCATCCCTGTATTTCTCGGGGAAATCAGCAGGAAGCTGAATATTGATTTTGATAGTTGAGGGTACACGTTTTTCCATGTCGAACTCAACCGACTGGATTATTCTGATTCCATTAACCGGTATATTTCTTCTGTCGCAAAAAGATTTCACATAAATTCCGGCACATGTTCCGATCGATGCCAGATAGAGATCGAATGGAGCAGGAGCTGTATTGGCTCCACCGTTATCAATTGGCTGATCGGTCTTGATAACATGTCCATTATAGTGTGCTACTACTACCTTTCCGTTTTCAAGTGTTATTTCCATAATTTATAATGATAATATTATGGTAAAACAACCTGATTGATTATTTGTTCAACGAGTTGAGCGGTTGAATATATTCTGCGAATTCATGTACTCACCCCCCCCAGCCCCCCCTCTCTGCTGGCGCAAAGAGGGGGGGAGTAAAGTGTTGAATATTAATAAGTTTCCCCCTCTTTACGAAGTAGAGAGGGGGAGTCCTGAGCGGAGCGAAGGGAGGGGGTGAGTTCATTAGATTAAAAGTGAGTAGCACATTGAAAATCGAATGGTTTAAATAATTGAATTACAAATATATCAGGGTTTCAACCGCACAACATGTTATTTGTTTATTTTTTTTGCGATCAGCAGAAACAGATCAAATTGTTTCATTCCCGTTTCCGGGATGTTTTTATTTATGGAATAACACTTGTTGACAGAAATAATGTTAAAACCTAAGGTGCGGATCTCTGATGAAAATTCTTCAATATCAAAGCCTCTGTGACCTTTAAAATCCTCACCATGGAATGAACCATCTTCACTATAGAGATCAGCTATTGCGATATAACCCTCAGGGTTCAGCATTGTTGAAAATTTCCTGAGAATGCTTTTATAGTCAGATATATGGTGAAGAACCATCTGAGTAATTATTATATCAAATTTATCCCCTTCCCACTTATTCTTCTCCAGGTCAAATAATACTGCTTTAAGATTTTGAACAGACGATCTAAGAATATTAAGGTTCATAACATTTACCATCCCGGCTGAGTTATCCATCATGGTAATCTCTTTGAAATGATCCCTCAGAAAGAAGCTTGTTATTCCGGTACCGGAGCCATATTCAAGAGCGGTCATTTCTCCTGAAAAAGGTATTGTATTTATAATTCCATTTGCAACAGTTTTCGACCTTTCAATATGCATTGGGTCCTGATCCCAGTCGGAAGCTCTTAAATCAGATTCGTTCATCTTGAATTATCAAAATAACATCCTTGTATGGAGTGTTAATTAATTGAATTATTGAGTTTTAAGTTTTAAAAGTGCTTTTAAGAGGATAGATATAAGCAACGATACTCCAAGGAACAGGATTATGGCAGGTGAGCAGGGGATATCCATTACCCATGACAAATAGAGTCCTAAAACTGAAGATATACATCCGATAAGAAGGGCTATTGATATTCTTTTAGACCAACGGGTTGCAAATAATGCCGATGTTGATGCCGGAATGATAAGAAATGCAAAAACTGTGAGTATTCCTCCAATATAGACTGCTTCAACAATAAATATTCCAAAGGTGAAATAGAAAATAAAATCCCAGAGTTGTGGTCTTGAAATGCCGGATTCTTTACCCTGGTATGAAAGAGTAACTCCTTTGAACTTTTCCCGGAATATGAGATGTAATGCGCCTATTACTGTTACAATAATCAGAAGCCGGAGTATCTGATGCCACGAAACCCACAGAATAGAACCGACAAGCATATCATGTATATGTACATCGCTGCCGGCTCCTTTATCAAGGATTATTACCGCAGCGGTGGTTGCCACTGCATAAGCTATTCCAATAAGTGCTTCGAGGGGTATTTTTATTTTTTTATTTTTAAGAAGAGTGAAGATACCTGCAGCAATCAAACAGAAGATATAAGCAAGAAATGTCCTGGAATCATGTTCATGGATATCGTGATGGGGGCTTATACCAAGTTTGTTTACTACAAGTGATACAGCGCTTCCAAAAGCAGCAATCTGGGCCAGGGCAATATCGATAAAAATGATCTCTCTTTCTATAACATGTATTCCGAAAT
>CAZOZU010000090.1:0-7327 GCA_964584355.1 uncultured Rikenellaceae bacterium | reverse complement strand
CGCAACGGGAAAATTAGTCAATATTTATGCATTATGCGATGTGGAAGCCAACAGACTTGAATATAATGCCAAGAGCTACCCGAAGGCAAAAACATATGTAGACTGGCGGGAATTGCTTGAAAAGGAGAAAAATATTGATGGTGTTCTTATTTCAACACCTGACCATACTCATGCAGCAATTGCCGCACATTTTATCAGGGAGAAAAAACATGTTTATTGTGAGAAACCTTTAACCAAGACCATCACTGAAGCTCGTATACTGGCAAAACTCGCCAAAGAATATGATGTTGTAACACAGATGGGTAACCAGGGTCATGCACAGGAAGGTACAAGGACTACTGCTGAATGGCTTCAATCTGGTGTAATAGGTAACATACGTGAAATATATTTATCGACAGACCGCCCCGGATGGCCACAGGGAAATCTTCCGCGTCCCGAAGAACTGAAAATACCAAAGACACTGAATTATGATCTGTGGCTGGGACCAGCCCCGAAAAAACCATATAACCCGGTTGTAATAAACAACTGGCGTGGATTATGGGATTATGGTACAGGTGCTATGGGTGACATGGGTGCACATATATTTGATGCGCCTCTCTGGGCCCTGCATCTTGACTACCCCATAAGAATACAGGCAACCTCCTCACCATTTAGTAAAGAATTCCTGCCACAATCGACATGGGCAACATATGAGTTTGCTGAACGTTTCGTACCTGGTGTCGGGTACATGCCTCCTGTAAAAGTTACGTGGTGCGACGGAGGGTTAAGACCTCCGCGTCCTTTACAACTTGAACCGGGCCGTGCAGTTATGGATGTAACATATATCGGTGATAAAGGTATCATTATGCATGGGAGCCATGGGCAAAAACCTGAATTGGTTCCGCTTAATGAGAATTTTGAAGGTGTTACACCCTGGATGCCGAGAACTAAAAATATTTATGAAGACTGGGTAGACGCAATAATGAATAACAGGAAAGCAGTTAGCGATTTCTCATGGGGATCAAAAGTAACGGAGATAATGTTACTTACAAACATTGCTCTTCTCTCCAAGGGATCCAATATAACCCTGGAATATGATAGTACAAATATGAGGGTAACAAACCTCCCGGAGGCAAACGATTACTTACATTATGAGTACCGTGAGGGATGGTCGCTGTAAAAGGTATTTTTTTAAATATTGAGATTATGAGAGATCTTAAAAGAATTCTAATTCCAATAGCTCTGATAGCTATAATAACTTCAGCTTTAACATCTGAACTTTCAGGACAAGTTACCGGTAAATTATCGAGAAGTACACCCGAATCAGAAGGAGTATCTTCTTCAGGAATAATCGATTTTCTAATTGCTGTAGATACATCAAGCAGGGTGGAACTTCACAGTTATATGTTTCTCAGGCATGGTAAAGTAATAGCAGAGGGATGGTGGAAACCATACGGACCGGATAATAAGCATCTGCTTTATTCTGCCAGCAAAACTTTCACAGCAACGGGGATTGGTCTCGCAGTTTCGGAAAACAGGCTGAAGCTGACTGATAAAGTCATATCCTTTTTCCCTTATTCACTGCCGGACACAATAAGTGAATTTATACAAGAACTGACAGTAGAGAATCTCATAACAATGTCAGTTGGACAGGATCCCGAACCCAGATCTATGGGTAACAACGGTGACTGGATAAATACGTTCCTTAGCACTGTACCGGTTCATAAACCCGGAACTGTTTTTATGTACAATAATATGGCGTCGTTTATGTTATCTGCTATCGTCCAGCAAGTCACCGGACAGACATTGTTTGAATACCTGCAACCAAGAATTTTCAAACCACTGGGAATTCGTGGAGCTGACTGGGATCTAAATCCCCAGGGGATAAATCTGGGTATGATCGGCCTGAGACTTCGTTCGGAAGACCTTGCGAAATTCGGACAATTATTATTACAACAGGGTGTCTGGAATAAAAAACAGCTAATACCTAAAGAATGGGTGAAAGAAGCCACTTCATTTAAAATTGAGAGTAGTGGTGGTTCAAACAGACTATCCAAAGATGAAAATGACTGGACTCAGGGATACTGTTATCAGATGTGGAGGGGCAGGAATAATACTGTTCGTCTTGATGGAATGGGAGGTCAATTTGTAGTTCTGATCCCCGACAAGGATGCTGTAGTCGTTCTAACTGCAAACGCAAGAAATACACAGGATGAGTTAAACTTAATCCATGATTATCTTATTCCGGCAATAAAATCCAATACTTCTATTCCGAAAAATCAGGATTCCTATGATGAGCTACTGAAGAGACAATCAGCCCTCTCTATAAAAGCAACTACTTCTCAATCGAAAGAATCCGGTTTTATTACAAGAATTTCAGGAAAGGAATTTATGTTGGAGGAAAATGATTACAATATTCAATCAGTATATTTAGCATTCAATAAGGAGGGATGTAGTTATGCTATTAAAAGGGATAACCGGATTTCTGTATTCAAAGCCGGATCGGGGAGTTGGAAAACAACAAAGTCGCCCTTGACATCCTTATTGGCACCCCCACGCAATATTTCATCGAAATCAGTTGATGCAAATTATAGTATTCCTCAGTCATCAGTTGATGCGGCTTCAAGTTATTCATGGACAGATGATTCAACTTTAGAATTAACAGCCCGATTTGTGGAGGAGAGTCTTGGTGATCAGACAATAACATGTAGATTCTCAGAGTTCAACGGTGTGGTAAGAATTACTATTGAGCAAAGTACTCCATCATTTATGATGCGGGGTCCCGGAGGGGCACCAAGGGTGCAGCTGCGTGGTACAATGGTTGATATAAAATAATATTTCGTTGAGAAATTAGGTGTAAAAACCTGATATTAAAAAACTAACATAATAATAATTAATAATTTAATATTAAAAAAATGAAAAAGATACTTATTTTGATTTTAGGGATTGTTGTTTGCACTTCGGTGTCTTTTGGACAAAAAGATCAATTATCTCAATTAAAAGTAGGAGCAGCAAAAATTAATATTACTCCTTCTGAAGATGAACTCGGACCTAATTCATTAGGGATACATGACAATGTATTTTGCAGGGCAATTGTAATCGATAACGGGATTACTAAGGCTGCATTAATTACTGTAGCCGGAAACCAGCATGAACGTTCCTGGAAAGCTTCAACCGAACGGATGGAGAAGGAATTGGGGATTCCTGCCGTTAATGTTGTATTGTCAAGTACTCATTCACATAGTGTTGGCCGTATCCAGGGATTGGAAGATAAAATCTTTAACGCGGCAAAAGAAGCTGTGGCTAATTTGCAACCTGCTAGAATAGGTTGGGGTACAGGTGTTTCCTACATCAATGTGAAAAGAGATTTAATTGACCCCGACACCAGGAAATGGTGGGAAGGTGCAAACTATGAGGGTCCATCTGATAAAACGGTTTCTGTTATTACATTTGAAGCACTTGACGGAACTCCCATAGCAGTGTATTATAATTACGCCATGCATGCAGTTATTATGGGACAGTATGATATGGTATGCGGCGATGTGCCCGGAGCCACTTCAAGATATATTGAAGATTCATTTGATAATAAGATTGTTGCAGTATGGTCAGAAGGAGCATGTGGTGATCAGAATCCTATTTATTTTCAGCAGACTTTTGACTTAAGGGATATAAGGATAAAAGAATATGCTGAAAGGGGAGAAGATATAAGTAATTCAATGCCTCCCGGAGGAGTTGGCCTGGATAGAAACGATCCTGTTGTTCAAAGACTCATGAAAGAACAGGAGATGGTATGTAACGCTATGGGGGTTATGCTTGGTGAAGAAGTTAAACATGTGATGAGAGGTGTTAAACGTACAACAGGTATTGCCGAAATCAAAGCAGCACAAGAAGTTCTTACTTTTCCGGGTCGCAGACGCACAAATCAGGGAAGAGGTGGTATTGAAGGAACATATGAAGACGGTGATTCAGTTACAATAAGAGTTGGTGTGTTAACCATTGACGATATCGCTCTTGGTACTGTTAACGGGGAAGTGTATAATAAGATCGCTACAGATTTTATTAAAGAATCGCCTTATGCCAGGACTATGATGGTTACTATTGCCAACGGATCTGCAACTACCGGTTATATACCGGATGATGCTTCATTCGGACATCAAGTATTTGAAGTTTTATACTCGAGGTTAAAACCTGGTTATGCTGAAAGAGGAATAATTGATGGCATCCTCAATTTAATGGAAGAAATAAAATGAATTAGCCTTGCAGTAAGCTGACAAGGCAGTATAATGCAAATTAATAAGTCCCGGCTCAGAAGGGACGGGACTTATTATCAATATACCCTGGTGAAGCTCAGTTCACGGGAGGCCAGTCTGTCTGATCCTGCAAGAATTCGATTAAATAATTCAATTGCTCTTGTTTATAAATAATGAGTCCACATATGCATGCATCCGAAAAAATTAAACGAAAACTACCCTGGATTCCTGAAGAGATCCGGGATCCGGAAAGCATACCTACAGGTGATATGCCAGGTGATAAAGTCAAGATTGTCCCTGAACATATCCGGAACGCCAGGATAATTTTCCCGAAGTTATTGGAAATGTTGATTCCGGTACTTGAGGAAAATAATTATCAGCGCGCAGTTATAGTTGTTTGCGGTGGTTCAGGTGCCGGAAAGTCCGGGATCGCTTCTGTGCTATCCTATTACCTCAATAATATGGAACTGGGCAGCTATACACTGTCAGGAGACAATTATCCTAATAGATTTCCAAAATACAACGATGCAGAAAGGCTCCACATATTCAGGAAACACGGAATCGATGGCCTTATCTCGTCCGGGCAGTATATTGAGGACAGGCATATTATACTTAAAGAGATCCAGGAAAGCGGCAATGATTCAAATCCTGAGTACCTTAGCAGTCATCCATGGCTTTCAATATATCAGAGGGCCGGCCGGAACGGACTCAAGAATTATCTGGGAACCCCAAATGAAATAGATTTTCAGGAACTTACCGGAGTTATAACCCGGTTTAAAAACGGTGAATCCCGGATATTGCTTAAAAGAATGGGAAGAGAAGAGACAGAACTATGGTATGAGTCTGTTAATTTCGGTGATAAGAACATATTGATTTTAGAATGGACTCACGGTAACAGCCATAACCTTAAGGGTATAGACATACCGATCCTGCTCAACAGTACTCCCCGGGAAACCCTTGAAAGTCGCAGGTTACGAAACAGGGATGGTGCTACAGACAGTCCCTTTACAACAATGGTATTAGAGATAGAACAGGATAAGCTGATTTCACAGGCACCGAATGCAAAATTGATATTGTCAAGGAGCGGGGAAATATTAGCATACAAGGATTTTGTCAAACTGATGATTCAGGAACAGATTTAGGAGGGGACTATGGCTGGCGATGCAAAAATACCGGCATTACCAACAATAAAGTCAGGCCCGATGCTTAATGCATATCCTGACAGTTTTGGGGGGACATTGGAAGATATCGTTAAATTTCTTCGGGTCCCCGAACTTAAAGATGTGTTTCAATCATTATATATATTACCCAGTATTTTCAATACCGATCTGGATAGGGGATTTTCTATTCTGGATTATGAATTGAACAAGCTTTATGCCAGGCAGAAAGATCTGGAGGATTTGAATAAAACCGGTATATCCCTTAAACTTGACTTTGTTTTAAACCATTCCTCAGTACTTTCCAGACAGTTTCAGGATATTTTGAAAAATGGAGAAAAATCAAAATATAAGGACTTTTTCATTAACTGGAACAGATTCTGGGATGGCTATGGACAAATGACGGAAGAGGGCTATATCCAACCCAACCCGGAATATATTAAAGATATGTTCTTCAGGAAACCGGGCCTCCCTATTCTTAAGGTTCGCATGCCGGATGGAAAAGAAGTTCCTTACTGGAACACTTTTTATCAGGAAATCAAATATGAAAGAATTGACGCCAAAGCTCTCATGAGCGTCATGGATATCCAGCATATCCCGGCTAAGAACCTGGCCGATAGGGTAAATATTGCATTAAGCGAGGGAAAGAAACCATCCGGGATCGAATTCGGAAGGTATGTGCGCTATCGTAAGGATGTCATCGATTTGCTCGAATCCAGGAGAAAATACCTGGGACAAATGGATTTGAACATAAAATCCCCACTGGTATGGGAATTTTATGAGGATACACTGAAAAAGCTTGCAGGGTACGGTGCAGAGATCATAAGACTTGACGCATTCGCGTATGCACCGAAAGAACCGGGAGCAAAAAACTTTCTAAATGATCCCGGAACGTGGGATCTGCTAAGAGGAGTGAGAGCATTGGCTGATAAATACGGCCTGACTCTTTTACCGGAGATCCATTCAAAGTATGAAGACAAAATACATGAAAAGCTTGCAGAACAAGGGTATATGACATATGATTTTTTCCTGCCGGGATTACTCATTGACGCTTTGGAAACAAATAGAAATGAGTTTTTGATTAAATGGATCAGGGATTTGCAGGACAAGGACATCAGGGTAATTAACATGCTTGGCTGTCATGATGGTATACCACTGCTGGATTTAAAGGGATTAATATCTGATGAGCAGATTCAAAGGTTAATTGACATAATCGTTAAACGTGGCGGTTATGTTAAAGATCTGCACGGTGAAAAGAACATGTATTACCAGGTAAATGCAGCCTATTACAGTGCATTGGGGGAAGATGATGCTAAACTCCTTTTAGCAAGGGCAATCCAGATTTTTATGCCAGGCTTACCTCAGGTATGGTACCTGGATCTTTTTGCTGGCAAAAATGATCATGCTGCCGTTGAAAAAGCAGGTCCGGCAGGTCACAAGGAAATCAACAGAACAAATCTGAAATCGGCACAGGTGTATGAAGGGCTTAAGAAGAAAGTTGTGCGCCAGCAGCTATCTCTGCTCAGATTTAGAAACATTTTTCCGGCTTTCGGTTTTGACGCAAAACTGGAGATACTTGATTCTGAATCGCAAGAGTTGATACTGCGCTGGGAGAATAGAGATTGTTCAGCAACCCTGGTGGCAAATTTGAAAGATATTTCATACAAGATTTTAGCAACCGATGACAAAGACAAAGTGATTAATATAGAAAGCTGATGATAAAATATGTATAACCAAAAAAAAGGAAACTCATGAATACAGATTCACAAAATAAAAGGAACGTAGTAATTATTAAATGGCTGACCTTCTTAATGTTTATGATGTTCGCCATGACCACTGATTCTGTCGGCGAAATAATTCCCGAAATACAGAAAGAGTTTGGTGTTAATATGACTGTTGCCGGATTAATGCATTATATACCGATGATCTGTATTGCCCTGG
>CAZOZU010000089.1:0-7374 GCA_964584355.1 uncultured Rikenellaceae bacterium | reverse complement strand
CGATAAACCTTATTCGTGAAAAGAAAGATTTTATTATTGAACGTCTTAAAGTAAAAAACTTCGATGCAGAGGAAATAATTAATAAAATTCTTACCCTCGACACATCACGGCGTGAAATACAATCCCGTACTGATTCTATGCAGGGAGAAATGAACAGGATCTCGAAAGAGATAGGGACCATGATCAAAGAGGGACGAACAAAGGATGCTGAAACAGCAAAGGAAAAGACATATAAACTTAAGGCTGAAATAAAGTCCCTTACGGAAAAATTGATACCTGTCGATAAAGAACTAAGGGATGAAATAATTAAGTTGCCTAATCTGCCTCACGAATCGGTTGCAGGGGGATTTGGTACCGAAAATAATGTAAAGGTGCTTGAAGGAGGATTGATGCCTGCGGTTACAGACAGTTTTTTGCCTCACTGGGAACTGATAAAAAAATATGATATAATTGATTTTGATCTTGGAATAAAGCTTACAGGTGCCGGATTCCCGGTCTACAAAGGTAAAGGAGCTAAGCTTGAACGAGCTCTGATCAGTTTTTTTCTCGATGAGGGTATAAAAGCAGGATATGCCGAGGTTATGCCACCTATAGTAGTAAATGAGGATTCAGGTTTTGGTACCGGACAGCTTCCTGATAAAGACGGACAAATGTATCATGTCGGTCAGGATAATTTCTACCTGATACCTACTGCGGAAGTTCCGGTAACTAATATTTACAGAGATGTTATACTTAGTGCCGATGAACTGCCGGTAAAGAATATTTCATATACACCCTGTTTCAGAAGAGAAGCCGGTTCATGGGGAGCTCATGTAAGAGGCCTCAACAGGCTGCACCAGTTTGACAAGGTTGAAATCGTCCAGATTGCACACCCTGAACATTCGTATGAATCATTTGAAAAAATGGTAAACTATGTCGAAAGCCTTATCATTAAGCTTGATCTTCCATACCGTATTATGAGACTTTGTGGAGGAGATATTTCTTTTACTTCATCTCTTACCTACGATTTCGAGGTTTGGTCGGCTGCACAGAAACAGTGGCTCGAAATAAGTTCTGTTTCAAATTTTGAATCATTCCAGGCAAACAGGCTCAAATGCAGGTTTAAAGATAAAGGTGATAAACAAACCCGGCTCGTTCATACACTCAACGGAAGTGCACTTGCACTTCCCAGAATTGTGGCTGCCTTACTTGAAAATAACCAGACAGATAAAGGAATTGTGATCCCTGAGGTACTTGTACCATATACAGGATTTGATATTATAAACTGATCTCCCTGTCCCCCACTCCCCGGGGAGGCTAATAGTATGGTAAATACAAGACAATCATACATTTATGCCCTGCTGGCCGTACTTTTCTGGTCAACAGTACCAACAGCTTTCAAGATCAGCCTGGGAACACTAAACGTTCTCCACATGCTGACCATAGCTACTTTCACTTCGACAATCATCCTGTTTATACTTCTGGTTGCCGGTAAAAAAACAGACCTGTTACTGAAAACAACCCGTAAAGAGCTTTTACATTCAGCACTCCTGGGATTAATAAATCCTTTCTGCTATTACCTCATACTGCTTAAAGCCTATCAGCTTCTTCCGGCACAGGTTGCCCAGCCGCTGAATATGATATGGCCGATAATCCTTGTGTTCCTTTCCATTCCCCTGCTTGGACAAAAAATCAAAGGTAAAAGTTTCATTGCCTTGTTTGTCAGTTTTACAGGTGTCTTTATTATCTCTTCACAGGGAAATCTGTTTGATAATAGCCACTCAGACATAAGGGGTGTATTGTTAGCAACCGGCAGTGCATTCTTCTGGGCATTTTATTTTATTGTTAATGTTAGGGACCGCCGTGAAGAATCAGTGAAACTCTTCCTGAATTTTCTGTTTGGATCTGTATATCTTATTATAGCTATGGCAGTTACTAATGACTGGCTGACCGGGGGATATGCCGTTAGCGGAGTCGTCGCTGCTGTTTATACAGGTGTCTTTGAAATGGGTATAACATTCTTTTTCTGGTTGAAAGCTCTTAAGCTGGCTTCCACAACCGACAAGGTAAGTAACCTTGTATACCTGGCCCCCTTTCTGTCACTCATATTCATACACTTTATCCTTCATGAACCCGTTTATTATACAACTCCTTTAGGTATGTTGTTTATTATTACAGGTATCTGGATTCAGAACCGTAAACCGTCAAAAAGGATAAATTAGTAACTTTGAATCTGTTAAAATGGCAAAAATATTTATGAAGAAATTATTGTATCTCCTACCTGCTCTGATGATAATAGCCCTGTCATGTGAAAAAAAACTTCCCGAGCCGGAACCTCAACCTGTTGACACCATAAACGTGCCGGCCAGGGCCAGAGATACACTGTACTATATTATGAGACAGTGGTATTACTGGTACGACCTTATGCCTACAGTAACAAAAGAAAATTATGCCGATCCTTATGTATTGCTGGAAGCAATGAGGTACAGAGAACTTGACAAATGGAGCTTTGTTGCTGATTATGAAGAGTTTATTGCCGAAATGCAGGGGACATTCGTAGGACATGGATTCAGGATAGGCCTTGACAACTCAAAGAAGGCAAGGATTGCCATGATATTTGACAATTCACCTTTATATGATAAGGGAGTTCGCCGTGGCTGGATAGTAAAAACAATAAACGGATATGATATTGCTTCAATATTGACAGCAAATGACGGGGAAGCATACCTGCAAGCCATAGGGCCATCAGTAGCAGGAGTAACAAGTGATTTCGTTTTTGAACAACCCGGAGGTACTGAAGTAACGATAACATCAACTAAACAAAGTTTTACCATTAACTCAGTGCTACTCTATGATACTCTTCATCTCTCATCAGGTATAACAGGTCATCTTGTTTTTGAATCCTTTATCGAACCTTCTGAAGATGAACTCGAGACAGCTTTTGCATTTTTCAAGTCGGTTAATGTACAGGATCTTATTCTTGATCTCAGGTATAATTCGGGTGGTTTTCTAGATATAGCACAGCAACTGGCAAGCTATATTGCCGGTAACTCAATGACAGACGTAACATTTGCCGGTCTTGATTATAATGATAAAAACCAGGATTATAATATTAATTATACTTTTGAGAATTCCTCATATCCCCTTTCACTTTCAAGGCTTGTTGTAATTACTTCACGACTGACAGCTTCTGCAAGTGAAGCTGTCATTAACGGACTTAAACCACATCTGAATGTTGCATGCATAGGTGATACAACTTTAGGCAAACCAATGGGTATGAACGGATGGCCATGTGCCGGGACATATTTCTTCTGGCCGGTCACATTCAAGCTGGTGAATTCTGATAATGAGGGTGAATATTATGATGGTATAGCCCCTGAAAAGATATCTGCTGATGATATAACCCGCGATTTTGATACTCGCGATGAAGAATGCCTGAAAGAGGCTATTTACTGGCTCGAGACAGGTTCTTTCCAGGCTAAAGGAATTGAAGAATTCAGCAGATCGTCATACTTTTCAGAAAAACCATCATTGATGAACAACCTGTTTGTGATTCAAAAATAAAAATCATTTGTCCGGATGGGAAAAGTGAAACCTGAAGAAAGAATAATTCTTGGTATAGATCCAGGTACCAATATTACCGGTTATGGAGTGATAAAGGTTTCGGGAAATGTCCCGGAACTAATTACTATTGGTGCGATTGACCTGTCAAAATTTGGCGATCATTATCTTAAGCTTAAGCATATCTTCGACAGGACAATCGGGATAATAGATGAATACCACCCTGATGAACTGGCTATTGAGGCTCCCTTCTATGGCAAGAATGTACAATCAATGCTGAAACTTGGAAGAGCACAGGGAGCGGCCATAGCTGCAGCTCTTTCACGTTCATTGCCAATATATGAATATGCTCCCAGGAAAATTAAAATGTCGATTACTGGTCAGGGGGCTGCATCAAAGGAGCAGGTAGCAGCAATGTTGACAAACATCCTCAAATTTAAAGGACCAGAAATGAAACTTGATGCTACTGATGGTCTGGCTGCTGCACTTTGTCATTTTTTCCAGTCAGGGACTGTAAAAAGTGAAAAAGCCTATTCAAGCTGGAAAGACTTTATGAACAAGAATCCGGGAAGAGTCAGATGATATATCTCTTCAGATAAGAGCCACTGCCAAAGCCACAACACTCACCCTTACCCCCTCTGTTTTAAGTAATTCGGTCACACACGATTCAACCGTTGATCCTGTCGTTATAACATCATCCACAAGCAAAATATGCTTATCTCTGATACCTGTTTTATCTGTAACACAAAAGATACCTTCAACATTTGTCCATCTTTCGTATCTCGATTTTTTTGTCTGTGTAGAGGAGAGGTTCTTTCTTAAAAGTGTATTTCTGTCAAAAGGAATACCGGTAGAGTCAGATATACCCTGTGAAATAATTTCACTCTGGTTGAAGCCTCTGATTCGCTCTTTTGCCGGATGAAGCGGAACAGAAATGATAATGTCAATATCAGTAGTAAAATCCGATTCTTTAAGCGCAACACCATATATTTTCCCAAGCTCATATCCTACCTCTTTTATTCCCTTATACTTAAGATTGTGTATTAGACTTCTGATACGACTTTCTCTATTATAAAACGAGAATGTTGCTGCTTTTTCTATCCTGCATCTTCCCCAGAATAATTGTTCCACCGGATTGCCTGGCTCATTATGATAATTAGTTCTGGGTATTAATATGAGACACTCAGTACAAATGAGCTTTTCATTTCTCATAAGGTGGTTTCCACACGCATAGCAAAGCCTTGGAAAAAGAAGGCTAATAACATCATCCCATAGATCATACAGATAACTCATGCAGCGAGCTGAATTATACTATATAAAGATATGAATTTTTTTCTAAAAGAACCAGTAATGAATAGAGAACCACAAAAAAGTCATAGTGATTATAAGATCACTTTTCTGCTGATTCTATCAGCTATTTCGTTAAACTCTTCGGGTGAGAACTTGAGCTTAGGATTCCTGAAGTTAACATCTTCCATGGTATCCATAGGTATAAGGTGTACATGAACATGTGGCACTTCAAGACCGACTACTGCCACGGCGATTCTGTTACAAGGGATAACCGATTCAATAGCTGCTGCGATCTTTTTTGAAAAGATTATCAGTCCTGCCAGAAGATCATCATCCAGATCAAAAAAGTAATCGATTTCCTTTTTGGGAACCACGAGGGTATGTCCTGCCTTAAGAGGATTTATATCAAGAAAAGCGAAATATCTTTCATCTTCCGCAATTTTATGACAGGGGATTTCCCCATTAATGATTTTTGTAAAAATAGTTGACATGGCCTGTAAATTAGACTGAGATAGAGATGATTTCAAAAGGGATTATTCCTGCAGGCACCTCTATTTGCACTATCTCTCCTACTTTTTTACCCATCAGTCCCTGTGCAATTGGTGAACTGACAGCTATTTTGCCCTCTTTGAAATTAGCCTCACTTTCAGGAACAATCTGATATTCCATCACACTGTCATTCTTTTTATTCTTTATTTTTACCTTGTTCAATATTCTGACAGTTGATGTATCAATTTTAGTCTCGTCAATTATTCTCGATTTGGCAATAACATCCTCAAGCCTGGCAATTTTCATTTCAAGCATAGCTTGTTCTTCTTTCGCTGCCGAATATTCTGCATTTTCGTTAAGGTCGCCCTTATCCCTTGCATCTGCTATCAGCAGGGCAATATTCGGTCTCTCCACAGTTCTCAGATTTTCAAGCTCATCTTTAAGCTTCTGAAGACCCTCTTCCGTTACATATAATATATCGGACATTTTTTCCTGTATATTTCATAAAAAGGAAGAATTCCGGAATTTCCGGAACTCTTCATGTACAAATATAATAAAATTTTTAAATAAATATAAAAAAAAGCTGAAAATTAGTTGTTTACAGGTCGGAGACAGTTCTGTCTTTATTATTTATATTTCTTTTTTGCTTTTTTTGTTCTTGACGTAGTGTTTTTTCTTTTATCCTTATATCGGTTATTTGCATCTTTAATATTATCCTTCATCCGTTTCTGTACTTCAGGTGTTTGTATTTCCAATGATCTCTTACGGTTCTCCTTAATGAACTTTTCAGAATCACGTTTCAGTTTCTTTTCCTTTTTAGCCTGCAATCTCTGGGCTTTTTTAACACTCATTGGTTTCTTGATCTTTGTTTTTCTATTCTTTGATTGCGGACTAAATAAGATCTCGCTGCTCTCATAACAGGTCCCGCCATTTACAACTGGAAAGGCATTACATAAAGACATTCCGGAGAGCAGGATCAACACTGTTAACGTGATCAATAACTTGTTCATCTTGTACAAATTATAATAATAGTATGATAAGTATCGTTTTATTTCCTGCAGTAATGCTAATTTTGTACCGTTAATCATTCACAAATGGTAAAAGGCCTAAAAATACGATATTTTTTACTTTTAACCTTATTTGTTTTTTTGCCGGTTTCCTGTGAAAACAACAAAAACGATGTTATCCCTGATGTTTATGTAAACTTTTATATGGACATTACCGGGGATATACTTTTTTCTGATCTTGCTGCAATTGGCAATCATGTTATTGTCACTTCCCAGACCAATAATTGGGGCAATAGAGCTGCCGGTTACGATAACAACGGTATTATTGTCTACAGGTCACTCCCGGATGAATTCAATGCATATGACCGTACCTGTCCTCACGACTATGCAGTAAACGGGCTTAGCATTAAGGTCAATGTTGATTTTACACAGGCCATATGTCCGCGTTGCAGTACCTGCTATGCTCTTTCAGCTTTCGGAACACCTGTTTCAGGTCCGGGACAATATCCTTTGAAGAACTATAAAACCAGATTCGACGGACGCTATCTTAGTGTGTGGAATGATTAAAATTTAATACCTGTAATGTTCCGGTTTAAAAGGCCCTGTTGGCGGTACCCCCAGGTAATCTGATTGTTCTTTTGTAAGTTTTGTCAGCTTAACTCCCAACTGGTTAAGATGAAGCCTTGCAACCTCTTCATCAAGATGTTTTGGAAGCCTGTATACCCCTAGCTCGTAATTATTCTTCCACAGATCTATAAGGGCAAGTGTCTGGTTGCTGAATGAATTACTCATGACAAATGAAGGGTGACCTGAGGCACAACCGAGGTTTACAAGTCTTCCTTCGGCGAGGATATAAATAGCATGTCCTTCAGAGAAAAGATATTTGTCAACCTGTGGCTTTATATGTATTTTCTTTACATCTTTCAAATCATTCAGGGCATTAACCTGTATTTCATTATCAAAATGGCCTATATTACAGACTATTGACTGATCTTTCATTTTCTTCATATGTTCCACAGTAATAACATCCCTGTTGCCTGTGGCTGTC
>CAZOZU010000088.1:0-7433 GCA_964584355.1 uncultured Rikenellaceae bacterium | reverse complement strand
TTGTTGTTCAGAACAGGTTTGAGCAACAGGAGCTGTTTTATAAGGTAATGCGTTCAGAAAGACTGGCAATATTCATGATCCTTACACTTATTCTTATCATTGCATCGTTTAATATAATAGGATCCCTTACAATGCTTATAATAGAAAAGGAACGGGATATTGAAATACTGAAAAGTCTTGGAGCAGATAAAAAGCTTATAAGAAAGATATTCATTTTTGAAGGATGGCTTATCTCAATAATCGGAGCAGTAGCAGGGATGATTTTCGGATTCTTTATATGCTGGCTTCAGCAAACATACGGAATTGTTAAATTACAGAGCGATTCACTGATCATGAATGCATATCCGGTGGTGATGAAACTGAAAGACTTTATTATTGTTCCATTTACAGTCCTTCTTATTGGTTATTGGGCTGCGTGGTATCCTGTACGATATCTTACAAAGAAATATCTTGTTGAGAATGGAAAAAGAAGTAAAAAATAATATCAGTTTCCCTTTCAGACTGATCTTGATATCAATTCTCTTCACCATTGTGATTGTCTCCTGTTTTAAAAATGAAGAAGAGACCAGTTACATGAATATTATTCCGGAAGAGACATTTATTTCTATACTTACAGAACTTCATCTGAGCAATGCGCTTTTTGCTCTTCCCAAAATAAGAATCAGATACATGGAGGGTGATACTTCCAGGATCTATATAGAGATAATAGAGAGTCATGGTTATTCCAAAGAGGCAATGGATACCACACTTCAATATTATTATATCAAAAAGCCCAAAAAGCTTATCAAGATCTATGACCAGATATTGGGTGAATTAACTGAAATACAAACACGCCTGGATATTGAGAATCAAAATCCCATAAAAAAATTGCCTGATCAGTGGCCTGACAGGAAATTCTATCAATTGCCTTCTGATGCAGGATCAGAAAATTGTGATTTTGAACTGGAACTAATTCCCCCATGCAGTTATATACTGGAATTTACAGCCACGATGTATCCTGATGATCAGTCATTTAATCCCCATTTCACAGCATCTTTAATCTATACCGATACTCCCGGTTTAAAAAAGAAAAAAAATCTGGATGTTTTAAGATATATTAAAGATGGCCAGCCACATAAATACCGGATTAATGGATCATTGTTGGGGGAAGCCCCGGTTATCCTTAAAGGGGATTTTTATAATTATTTCAGTGATCCGGATTATGGGAGGGCACATGCCAGGATCGAGAATGTATCATTTTATTATACCGGTACCATAAGATGAAGCAATTTTCATCTCAGCTCATCATAACCAATTCAGAATCGCCTGTCAGAAACGGGTTTGTCACAACTCATGACGATGGAACAATAATAAGTGTAAATAATACACTTAATGAAGAGTGCCCGGTGGAATATTATAATGGAATAATAATTCCAGGGTTTGTAAATTGTCACTGTCATCTTGAAATTTCACATCTGAGAGGAATAATTAAAGGGGGAAAGGGACTGGCCTTTTTTATCAGGGAGTTGCGTAATTTAAGGGATATCGATACAGGGGATATACTTTCAGGCATTAAGGCTGCTGACAGGGAGTTATATAACGAGGGAATAGTACTTTGTGCTGATATCTGCAATACAGATGTGACTTTCGGAATAAAGAAAAAAAGTCCTGTACATTATTATAACCTGCTTGAAGTATTCGGAATTGATCCGGAAAGTTTGCATAAGAGAATTGCAGAAATACTCAGAGTGGAAGCTGAAGCCATAAGTTATGGCATGCAATATTCCCTGACCCCACATTCTGCCTATTCTGTCTCATTGTCTCTTTTCAGATATCTGAAGGGAAAAACAAAAACAAATAAAATAACATCAATACATTTTCTCGAATCAGAAGAAGAGAAACAATTTCTTTCAGACCATACAGGTCCTTTAAGAGAGTCATATGAGAAATCAGGGATAATGCCTCAATTTCCTGAGACTCCGGCAAGTCATACAGATACTATACTGAATGAAGTGACCGGTTCAGGTAACCTGATACTTGTACATAATACTTTTGCCGACAGAGATACTATCAGAGAAGTAAAGAAAAGAAAGAATTTATTCTGGTGTCTCTGTCCCGCTTCCAACATGTACATAAGCAATAAAATACCTCCTGCCGATATTCTTGCATCAGAAGGATGTAATATTGTCATTGGTACTGATAGTCTTGCTTCAAACCAAAGGTTAAGCATACTATCGGAACTTAAGATACTTCAGGAACATTTCCCTTTGCTGAACCTTAAAGAACTTATACGATGGGCAACAGTAAACGGTGCAATGGCACTTGGTGAAGAACAAAACTACGGAAGGATAGAATCCGGCAAAAAACCCGGCCTGCTGCTACTTGAAAATCCCGATCTGCCCAACATGAAGCTATTGCCGGAAACCTCAATAAAGAGATTGTTGTAGTGTTCGGTTATCTTTAAAGGTTATTATTTATGCTAATTTTGAACCGGCATACTAAAAATATATGGCTACATTCTTATTTGATGATATACACAATTTCGAGGGATAAACGGGACGAAGGAGAGTTGTTAACAGGCTTGGCATAAGAACACAGGTTTCGGGCTGATATTGAACCAAAACAATAACATATTGATCTGTCCTCTTGAATGGGGCCTGGGACATGCCGGACGTATGATACCACTGGCAGCAAAGCTCCGGGATATGAATAATAATATATTCATAGGTGCCGGCAAAAAACATCTTTCATTTTTCAGGAAGGAACTTTCAGGAATCAGCTATATTGATTTTTCAGGATACAGCCCCTCTTATTCAAGATTTCTTCCACAGTATTTTAAGCTTTTACTTGAGACACCGATCCTTTTGTTTCATATCATCCGGGAACATATAAGATTAAATAAAATTATCAGTGAACATGCAATAGATATTGTTATTAGCGATAACCGCTTTGGTCTGTGGAACAGGAAGATCACAACGGTATATATTACTCATATGCCTCGCATTCCTTTTCCTGCAGCCTTCTCATTCCTCGAATTTATAGGGGTATTGCTTCACAGGGCCGTGATTAAAAAGTACTCTCTGTGTTTTATTCCTGATTTGCCCGGAGAGATAAACATTTCAGGGCGATTATCACATGGGTTGAAATTACCGGATAATGTGAGATTCACAGGTCTTTTATCAAGATTCACGGATATGGAGACTAAAGAAAATGAGGATCCTGTAGGTGAAAAGCATAATACTGTAATATTGTCAGGACCTGAACCACAAAAAAGTATCCTGAAAGATAAGCTTGTTGGTTTTTTGCAGGAGAGGAAGCTCCTTACTGTATTTCTTGGTGGCAATCCTGATGGATCCGGTTTGCCGTTGCGATCTGGAAATATTGTCTTCGTCGATCATCTTCTTTCATCACCCATGAAAGAGATGATTAAGAAGAGTGACCTTATCATTTCCAGGCCCGGATATACTGTAATAATGGAGCTTATAAGCCTCAACCACAGTGCTGTGCTAATACCTACTCCGGGTCAGACAGAGCAGAAATATCTGGCACAAAGGCTTTCAAAGACAGGATGGTTCAAAATCGTATCTCAAAAAAATATTAAAGATGGGATTCCTATGGAGATAAATAATCCGGAATGGCCGGAAGAAATTATTCCTGACAGTCGTTTGCTTCTTGAAGAGGCGCTGGATGAGATGCTAAAGAAAGTAAAGCAAAAGACCTGAGGAAACAAAACCCACCAAAAAACCTGTCCATACCTCACCGGGAGTGTGGGAATGAAGCCATAACCTTGCCGACATTACTACTCCGTTGATAAATATTGCTGCAATTAGAAACCATATAAGCGGGATTTGAATCTGTATTGACAGAATTACAACAAGAGCTGTAAGGGCACCTGTTCCGGTTGAATGAATTGATATTTTCCACCAGAAATTTATTACAGTTACAGCAATAGCCAGAAAGGCAACTGTCATTATATAAGCTTTTATTAGTTGAGGAATTTGAAAGCGGAAAGTGATGTAAACTGTAACAGAATAGAAGAATGATGTAGTTATCAGTGGTAATACTCTTTCCTGTCTTTTTTCTATAAACCAGGAGCTAATAATATTTCTGAATTTAAAATAAGGAATCAGCGAAAGTGGTAAAATAATATTGTTAATCAATATTATTATCAGCAGGATCTTTTTAACTGCAAAGGGGATATAACCAAAAAAAACAGGAGTGGAAAAGATAAATAGAATACCGTAAATGGTTATGAGCAAAGGGTGAAATAATATTGAAATTATCTTTGCCGTAATATCGCCTGTATGTTTATTCCTGTCTGATGTCATCAGATCTCCTTTCTTAATCTGGCAACCGGGATATTAAGTTGTTCCCTGTATTTGGCAACAGTCCGGCGTGCTATCTGGTATCCTTTTTTCTGTAGTATCTCGGTAAGTTTTTCATCGGTAAGAGGATGTCGTATATTTTCATTATTTATGCAATCACGCAGGGTCTTTTTTATTTCCCTTGTCGAAACCTCTTCACCACTATCGGTCTGTAATCCTTCTGAAAAAAAGAATTTCAGGGGGTATATGCCAAAGTGTGTTTGTATGTATTTGCTGTTCGCCACCCTTGAAACAGTCGATATATCGAGTCCTGTCATTTCGGCAACATCTTTCAGGATCATCGGCTTCATCTTTTTTTCATCCCCATCGATAAAATATTCATACTGGTATTCCAGTATTGCATTCATGGTCATCAGAAGTGTATTCTGTCTTTGTTTTATTGCATCTATGAACCATTTTGCAGAGTCGATTTTGTGTTTTACGAACTGGATTGCGTCCTTCATCTGCTTTTTGTTTATCTTATCCCTTGTATAGGTCTGTAGCATCTCTTTGTATGAATCACTAAGTCTTAATTCCGGTAAATTGCGTGAATTAAGATGAAGGTCAAAACCATCCTCTGAGTGTTCAAGGATAAAATCAGGGATAATATGTTGAGCAGTTCTTGCATAGGGATTACTGAAAAGACCTCCTGGCTTGGGATTAAGCTTAAGCACCTCTTCAATGGCCGATTTAAGATCATTTTCACTGATCCCGAGTCTTGATGCTATTTTATCGTAATGTCTTTTAGAAAATTCTTCAAAGTATTGATCAATAATTAAATATGCCAGTTTAACCGGCAGTTCTGAATGTTCTTTTCTTTCGAACTGGAGCATAAGGCATTCCTTAAGTGTTCTGGCTCCCACACCGGCAGGCTCCAGGTCCTGTACTATAGCGAGTACCTCTTCGAGCTCTTGTTCTGTTGTTTGTACATTTTGCAGGAATGCCAGGTCATCAACTATATTTGCCGGTTCTCTCCTGAGGTATCCGTCTTCATCAATATTCCCTATTATGTATTCCCCGAGAATCTTCTGTTTATCAGTTAGTTCCCTCAGGCTCAGCTGTGCTTCAAGATGTTCATGGAATGAAGAACCGGTAGAAAAGGGAATCTCAACTCTCTTTTCATTATCCCTGCTGTAATTATCTGTTTTTAGTTTGTAGTCGGGTATATCATCATCTTCTTCGATATAATCATCCAGTGTAAATTCATCCTGGTCAGAATCATCATTGTCAAAAAGTTCATCTTCTGAATTATCATCAGGAATATTTTCGTCGTCAGGTCCCTCTTCAAGAGCGGGATTCTCTTCCAGTTCTTTTTTTATCCGTTGTTCTATTTGTAAAGTAGGGATCTCCAGCAGTTTTATCATCTGTATCTGCTGTGGGGAAAGCTTCTGAAGCAATTTCTGTTGTAACTTCTGCTTTAACATTCTCCTGGTTTACATAATAAATAACGGAATGATAACTTTAAAATTCCACATTTTTTGGTGTCCTCGGGAATGGTATAACATCACGGATATTAGAAATACCTGTTATGAACTGCATCATCCTCTCGAAACCCAGTCCGAATCCGCTGTGAGGTGCTGTCCCGAATCTCCTTGTTTCGAGGTACCACCAGAGATCTTTTTCCGGCACCTTTAACTCCCTGATACGTGTCAGAAGTTTTTCGTAGACCTCCTCTCTCTGTGAACCACCGATTATCTCCCCGATACCCGGAAACAGCACATCCATAGCTCTTACTGTCTTACCGTCATCATTTTGTTTCATGTAAAATGCCTTTATTTCATTCGGATAGTCTGTCAGTATAACAGGTCTTTTATAGTGCTTTTCAACAAGATATCTCTCATGTTCAGCCTGGAGATCTTTGCCCCAGGCTATCGGGTATTCCCACTTCTTACCTGAATCGACAAGTATTTTAACAGCTTCTGTATATGTAGTTCTTACAAATTCATTATCAATGACAAACCGGAGTCTTTCAAGTAATCCCGTATCGATCATTTTATTCAGAAATTCCAGGTCGCCGGTACAATTATCAAGTGCATACCGGATGAGGAACTTTACAAAATCCTCTGCAAGATCCATATTATCATTAATGTCGTAAAAAGCCATCTCGGGTTCAATCATCCAGAATTCGGCAAGATGGCGGGGAGTATTTGAATTCTCTGCCCTGAATGTCGGACCGAATGTATAGATTTCTCCAAGTGCCAGAGCTCCAATTTCACCTTCAAGCTGACCGGAAACAGTAAGATTTGTAGGTTTTCCGAAAAAATCAGAGCTAAAATCCACCATTCCTGTTTCATTACGGGGTATATTTTCCAGATCCAGGGTTGTGACACGAAATAACTCTCCCGCACCTTCAGCATCGCTTCCGGTGATTATTGGAGTATGAAGGTAGAAAAAACCTTTATCATTGAAATATTTGTGTATAGCAAATGATATTGCATGTCTTATTCTCAAAACTGCACTGAATGTGTTTGTTCTGGGACGCAGATGAGCGATCTCCCTGAGAAACTCCAATGAGTGTCCTTTTTTCTGTAAGGGATATGTCTCGGCATCGCTTTTGCCGTAAAGTTCAATAGAGGCTGCCGCAATTTCAACATTTTGTCCGGCCCCCTGTGATTCAACAAGCCTGCCTGTGACAGCAAGACAAGCCCCGGTCGTTATTTCCTTTAGCAGGGTTTCATCAAACTGACCTGCATCGGCAACTATCTGTATGTTTTTTATTGTCGACCCGTCATTTAGTTCAATGAAAGAAATATTCCTGTTTCCCCTTTTTGTCCTGACCCAACCTTTAACCAACACATCAATCCCCGTCGCAGGAGAGGATAATAACGTTTTAATCTTTGTACGTTTCATCATTATATTAAATATTGCATCGCAAAAATAATAAATTGTTGGTCGTTAAGTGTCATTTGGAGTGTTCAATACAAGAGGAATTTTAATAAAAAGCTATGTTTTTTACGTAATGGCATTATTTTTGAGCAACAGGCTCCACTTTTTTTAGTGATATGACTGTCGGTAATCATAAACAAATAATCCTTAATTAACCTACTTTGACTCAAATCACATTTCATATTATTATTCATTACCTGAAAT
>CAZOZU010000087.1:0-7434 GCA_964584355.1 uncultured Rikenellaceae bacterium | reverse complement strand
AGCAGAACATGATATGGTTATTCTTTCAGTAGGTGTAGTATTTAATCCTGATAATACCGCTTTTTTCCCCGAGGAAAAATTAACTTTCGATCAGTTCAATTTTGTTAATCAGTCCGATCCCCTTGTAAGTCCTTCAAAAACAAGTATCGATGGAGTTTTTGTTGCCGGCAGTGCGGCAGGTCCCATGGATATTCCTGATTCGATCCTGTCGGCAGGCGCCGCATCTTCAGAGGCAATAAGTTACTTAATTCAGAAATGATGAATAAAAAGTTAGGTGTATATATATGTCATTGTGGAGGTAATATCTCAGACTATGTTGATGTTGAGAAGGTAAGAGAAGCTGTTGAAACAGAAGAGGGAGTATTTCTGGCCAAAACAACCATGTTTGCCTGCAGCGATGCAACCCAGAAGGAGATGGTCGATGATATTAAAAATAATGACCTTGACGGGCTTGTAGTGGCTTCATGCTCCCCAAAGCTTCACCTCGTTACTTTCAGGGCAGTAGCCGAGAGAGCTGGTCTGAATAAATATAACTACGTACATTCCAATATCCGTGAACAGGGTTCATGGGCCCACTCCGATAATAAGGAAGGAGCTACCAAAAAGGCAATTCAGTTGGTAAAATCTGCCATAGCAAAAGTACGACTGGCCAAATCACTTGAACCGATAAAAATACCATCAAAGAATGCTGTTGCAATAATAGGAGCCGGCGTTGCAGGTATGAGGGCCGCAATTGAACTTTCAGAAATGAATTGCCCTGTTACTTTGATTGAACGAGAACATTTTATTGGCGGACGTGTGGCTCAGTGGGATGTAATGTTTACCACAAACCAGACAGGTAAAGAACTGGTAACCACACTCTATAACGATCTTATCAAACGCGATAATGTGACTTTGCTGACAGGTGCCGAAGTAATATCAAATAAAGGAAATATCGGTGACTTCACATTAAAAGTTAAAGTCACACCCCGATATATTATAGGAGAATGCAATAAGGAAAATCTCAAAAAAGCTATTGATGCCTGTCCTGTTGAAGTACCCGATGAATTCAATTTTGATATGACGACCCGGAAAGCTATCTTTCATAACTTTCCAAGTGAATATCCTCATTATCCGGTAATTGATATAAAAAATTGTACGCGTTGCGGTGAATGCGAGAAAGTGTGTAAAAGCGTCGATTTTTCTCAGAAAGAGGAGATACATGAAATAAATGTTGGCTCCGTGATAATGGCAACCGGGTTTGATCCGTATACACCTGCGGATGGAGAATTTGGCTATAATCAGTCTGAAAAAGTTATAACACTGCCACAGTTTAAAAGGTTGATTGACCTGAACGATGACAAATTAATATACAAGGACAAAGAGATCAAGAATATTGCATATATCTATTGTGTGGGAAGCAGGCAAGTAGAGGGAGACAACAAATATTGTTCACGTTATTGCTGCACTTCTGCTATTCATGCTTCAATCGATGCCAGGGAAAAGTTTAAAAACATAAATAACTACCATTTTACAAGAGGGATCAGGACATATGGAAAACAGGAAATATTATATGCTGAATCATTAAAAAATGGTGACATATATCTTCAATCCTATGAGGATGATCCCCCTGTGGTAACAACAAAAAATGGCCACATATCCGTGAAAATCAATGATATTCTTACAGGAAAAAAGGATATAACGGTTGACCCTGATCTTGTTGTACTGGTTACAGGAATGGTTCCCCGGGCTGATAATTCGGTAGCATCAATCTTTAAATTGCCCCGGGGCAGGGATAAGTTCTTAAATGAAATACACATGAAATTACGTCCCGTTGAAACTGTTATTGATGGAATTACTATTTGCGGGGCCTCCCAGGGACCAAAAAATATTACTGAATCTTTGAATTCGGCCCTTTCGGCAGCTACAAAATCATACTCTTTTGTCAGCAAAGGCGAACTGGATCTTGAACCGATAATAGCACAAATAGATAAGGAACTTTGTATATGGTGCGGTGAGTGTGAGAAAGCATGCCCGTTTGATGCAATAAGAAAAGAAAAATATGGACAAAAGGATATTGCAGTAATAAATAATTCCGTATGCAAAGGATGCGGAATGTGTCTTCCTGTATGTCCTTATAATGCCATCGATCTGATTGCCTATTCCGACGATGAGATTGAAAGTATGATAGATGCCCTGGCCAGCAACTAAATAAAGTCAATAACCTGTTAGCAAAAAATAATAGTATGGATATAGAGAAGGGTAAAACATTCAAGTATCTCAGGGAAAAAAGGGGAGTAACAGATACAGCAAAAGAAAACCTTAAGAATTTCAACAGGATAAAAAAATCAATTCTTAGCGCTCTTGAGAAAAACGACATGACTGTTGATCAACTTACACAAGAACTAAATATGCCGAAACATGAAGTGTTCTATTACCTGATGACCCTGGTAAAATACGGCTTTGTTGCAACAGGTGATATAGATGACATGGATGAATATTATTCCTACAAACACAAAAAATAATGGCTGCTATAAATACTGAATTCGGGAAGAAATTAGAAAAATACGGAGGTTTCGACTTCAATGCATGTTACAATTGCGGTACATGTACTGCAGTATGCTCCCTCTCAACTGAAGAGGATTCATTCCCAAGAGAAATGTTGAGGTTCAGTGTTCTTGGACTGGAGGACGATATAAAATCTTCACTTAAACCATGGTTGTGTTATTACTGTGGACAATGCAGTACTTACTGTCCCCAGGAAGCAAACCCGGGAGAATTAATGATGACTCTGCGAAGATGGCTTACTTCCCAATATGACTGGACAAAACTTTCCGGATTATTTTTCCGCTATCTTTCAGTGGCAATTATTGCTATGGTTCTGGCTGCTATCGGAGTATTAGCTTATGGCTTCAGTATAAACTTCAACATCGAAACCATTATGCATACCGGCCATAATTTTGAGATGATCGCTATAGCATCAGTTTTTGGATTAATACTGCTTCCAAATATAATCCGTATGTGGTGGTTCATTATCCTAAAACCCCGGCTCAAAGTACCACTTATTAACTATGTAAAAGGCTTCTGGGATCTTATTGTGCATATGTTCACCCAAAAAAGATCCCTGGATTGTGATGATAACCTGCTAAGATGGTTTGAACACTTAGTACTCGTGATAGGCTACCTGGTATTACTTTTCACTACAGTATTTCTCGATTGGTTTTCAAATAAGAATATGTTTGTAATCATACTCGGTTACGTCGTCAGTTTAGTAATATTTATAGTAACAGTTGATTTTGTTTATGACCGGCTAAAAAGAAAAAAAGAGATCAGCAAATATTCACAACCTTCAGACTGGTTTTTCGTTATATGGCTGCTTATGCTGGGATTGTCGACATTTGCTGTAAGATTATTTATCGACTTAAATCTACTCGAAAATAATATCTGGCTTTATCTTCTTCATCTTATTGTTCTTGTACAATGGGCACTAATTATAGTCCCGTTTGGTAAATGGACACATTTCTTATACCGCTCCTTTGCCATGTATTTCGCCCGGATAAGAAGTTGATTATTTAAAAATAATTTTTATATTTGCTTATTCCTAAACAGGATCGATTCTCTTTTAGGAATCATTTTTATTTAAAGGATTTACTATGGTAAATAAATCTGCTGTAGAGCTTTTAACACAACACGGGCTGAAGATTACTCCCCAGAGAATAGCTATCCTGGATGTGATCCTTAAAAATAAAAAACATCCTACAGCTGAGACTATATGTAATTCATTAAGATCAAAACACCCTAATATCTCCGCCAGTACTGTCTATAAAACACTTGACACTCTCACATCAAAAGGAATTATAAAGAAAGTATATTCTGAAACAGAAACGGTCAGATATGATCCGGTAACAGAGAAGCACCATCATTTATACAGTATTGACACAGGTCGAATTGAAGATTATCATGACAGTAATCTAAATGAACTAATTGGCAACTACTTCAAAAAGAGGAAGATACCGAATTTTAAAATCGAGGATTTCAAACTTCAGATAATAGGAAAATTTACAGATAAAAAACAGAAAATAAAGAATTAAATTAATCGAAAAATCTAAGAATTATGGCAGAAATTGGAAGAGCAATCGTAAAAATGGATGTCGATAAACTAATCGACCTCCTTAACAAAGCATTGGCCGATGAATGGCTGGCTTATTATCAGTACTGGATCGGTGCAAAGGTTGTTAAAGGCCCTATGAAAGATGCAGTAATCAGTGAGTTGGAACTGCATGCAACTGAAGAATTAACACATGCCGAACTACTCGCTGAAAGAATAGTACAACTTGGAGGAACACCGGTCCTGTCACCCGATGAGTGGTCAAAAATCACAAATTGCGGCTATGATGCACCTGAGAATCCGCATGTTGAAGAAATACTGAATCAGAATATTAAAGGAGAACAGTGTGCTATCCGCACCTATAGCGATTTGCTGGATATTACACGTGAAGCTGATCCTGTTACTTACAATATTGTTCTGAAGATAATAACCGATGAGGTTGAGCATGAAGAGGATCTTGCTGCATTGAAAGAAGATCTTGAATTGATGCTTGAAAAACATAAGTAATTATTAATTTAACCTTAAATAATATGTGTGATTCGACTACATTTTCAATGCCGAGAATCGGGGAAAAGGCTCCTGAATTTAAGGCTGTAACAACCCAGGGAGATATTAATTTCCCTTCCGATTACAAAGGTAGCTGGGTAATACTATTCAGTCATCCTGCTGATTTTACTCCTGTCTGTACTTCGGAGTTTATGACATTTGCCACAATGGAAAAACAGTTCAACGAAGCAAATTGTAAACTGGTAGGCTTGTCAGTAGACGGACTTTACAGCCATATTGCATGGCTGCGTACCATAAAGGAAAAAATCGAATACAAGGGAATGAAGAATGTTGAAGTTACATTCCCTCTTATCGAGGATATTACAATGGAAGTAGCTACAAAATATGGTATGATGCAACCTGGCGAAAGCAATACAAAAGCTGTAAGAGCTGTATTTTTTATCGACCCCGAAAGTGTTGTTCGTACAATTCTTTATTACCCATTGAGTCTGGGACGTAATTTTGATGAAATTTACAGGGCACTTATAGGTTTGCAGACAGCTGATAAATTTTCTGTTGCACTACCTGCTGACTGGAGACCTGGTGATGATGTTATTGTTCCTACTGCTGGTTCATGCGGAACTGCAAAAGAGAGAATGGAAAGCAAGGAAGAAATGACCTGTTATGACTGGTTCTTCTGCACTAAAAAACTTGATAAAGATAAAGTTCTCCAGGCAGTATTAAAGAAATAAATATTACCAATCAAATATAAAGGGTGGCAATAATATAGCCACCTTTTTTATTTATTAATTACCAGATTTTAAAGAAAAACCTATATTTGTTTTGAAATTTATATTCTCAATAAGTGTTGCACCTAAGAAAAATAAGCAGAATACTTGTTCCAGTATTCCTGGTTGTAATACTTTGCTATGTAGCAAATGCAACAATCAACCAGCATTATCACAAGTTATCTTCAGGGGTAATTCTTAGTCATGCACACCCTTATCAGAATAGTGATAATCCCGGTATTCCATTCAAAGATCACAACCATTCTTCAGCAGAATTTATTTTTCTTGAACAAATTTCTATCACTGTGTTCTGGATATCCCTGATTATTCTCTTATTAACTCCTTCTCTTGGTATTTTTAAAGAACTATCGGTTCCAGTTGTCCACTTTTTCAGGAAACAATATCTGTATTTTCTAAGAAATTACCACGCACCTCCTTTTCATTATTAATCATCCATTTACAATTCAATAAATTATGCAATTAATCTCTATCTTTTCATAAAGATTAATTGATTTAACAACACAAAAGAATAATGAAAAGGATTTATTGTATATTTTTCACACTAACAGTTATTACTGGTCATAATCTTCTGGCTCAGAATCAAAAAGTGATTCCCGAACCTCTTCAGGATTCTCTTGATATACTGAAAAAAGAGATTATGATGCTTAAAAGTCAGAATAAAATAACTACTACAAAACTGGACTCTCTTCTTAAAAGTCTGACTATTAACAAAGAAGAAATAGAGGCAGAAGATGACCTGCAGAAACTAATTGAGGAGGCCAGCCAACTGGCAACAAGGGAAAAGGAAGAAGAGGAAACCTTGTCAAAAAAATTTCATAGCGGAGTAAGGCAGCAACAGGGACTTAATCCCAATATAAGCCTTGGCGGTGACTTTTTCAGTGCGCTAAGCTCTTCGAAAAATGAATATATATCAGAGCCCGGAGAAGTTTCATACGGTAATAACGGGTTTTTCATGCGCGAAGTAGAGCTTGCATTGGTGGCTCCCCTGGATCCATTTACACGTGGGAAAACATTTATTTCAGTTACCAAAGAAGAAATAAGTATTGAAGAGGCCTATATGGAATGGTTGAATCTTCCACTGAACATGAATCTCAAAATTGGTATTTTTTATGCTGAATTTGGTCCCCTGAACAGGTATCACGATCATGCTCTTCCACAATTTGACAGGCCCAGGGCACTGGTTAATATGTTCAGCAATAAAGGATTAGGCGGGACAGGTGTTGCATCCGCCTTTATGCTTCCTCAGCTTCTCTTTGCAGATGCAAGCACTTTTGATCTTGCTGTCATAAAAGGCACAAGTACAGTTGATACTTTCAGCTTTAGTAATGAGGGATTACAGTACATAGGCCAGTTTAAAAATTATTACGACATCTCACGTAGCAGTTATCTTGAATTCCGGTTCAGTGGTGTTACGGGGCAAAATCATTCTGCTTCAGGTAATCGCTCTTACGTTGGAAGCATGGGATTAACATATAAATGGACTCCTATCGGAAGGGAGAAATACCGCACTATCGACTGGAGAACTGAGTTTTTTTATAGTTATCGTCAGGAAGATACGGATAACATAATTAGTAAAGGATTCTATACTTCGATGCAAAATAAGCTTAACGCCAGATTCTGGATTGGAGGCAGGGTTGGTTATTCGGAGTTACCATACGATCCCGGACAATATGAATGGGATTTCACTGTAAACCTCGATTTTTGGCAGAGTGAATTTGTATTTACACGAATTCAGTATCAATATAATCAAAGAAACAAATTTCACAATGAAATTGCCCCCGGGATAGTTTTACCTGATGATCACTCAGTTGTTCTACAGGTCAACTGGGCAATGGGGCCTCACAAACATGAAGCTTATTAACAGTATATAAAGTTAAACCATGAAAACAAATATAAGATTTAAGCAATTACTTTTAAAATCATCCATACTCTTTTCAATTATTCTGATATTACAAAATGTAAATCTGGATGCACAAAGGAATCAGCAGAGAAACCGTTACGGGCAGTCAGGCAGTTCCGGATTGAATATTGTGTGTTCTTTTTCTGATTATG
>CAZOZU010000086.1:0-7456 GCA_964584355.1 uncultured Rikenellaceae bacterium | reverse complement strand
AATCGTCAGAATCCGTATTTTTATTTTCTTAAAACCACTGCCGAGTTTGCCCCCAGTGGCGCTGAAATTCCCGGCTCGGGTAAGACAGTACTAAAGCAACAGAGCTATTTCCCTATTATTCCCTCTTTCAGCTATAGTCTGAAGTTTTAAGTAAACAGCCCCATTGAGGGGGATGAGGTCATACCCTCTCCGCTACCAGATCACCCACCTGGGATGTTGAATACCCCATTTTCCCTGCACCCAGGTCTTTCAGCTTGTTAGCAGTGACATCCATTATTGCATTTTCTGTTGCCAGGGCAGCCTGCTCTTCACCAAGATGATCAAGCATCATGGCTCCGCACGAGATGGCTGCAAGCGGATTGATAATATTTTTTCCTGTGTATTTCGGAGCAGATCCTCCGATAGGTTCAAACATCGACACACCTTCAGGATTGATATTTCCTCCAGCAGCTATACCCATTCCTCCCTGGGTAATTGCCCCCAGGTCCGTAATGATATCCCCGAACATGTTTGCAGTTACAATTACATCAAACCATTCGGGATTTTTCACCATCCACATCACGGTGGCATCTACATGATAATACTCTCTTTTTATATCAGGGTAGTCGGCATCGCCGATTTCATGGAATGCTCTTTCCCAGAGATCGAATACATATGTCAGCACATTTGTTTTGCCACAGAGAGCAAGTGTATTTTTCTTCTTTCTTTTCCTTGTATAGTCAAAAGCATATCTCAGGCAGCGTTCAACCTGCATACGGTTATAGATCATATTCTGGACGGCCACTTCATGAGGAGTTCCTTTCTGGGTGACTCCTCCCACTCCGGTATATACATCTCCTGTATTTTCTCTTACAACCACATAATCAATATGTTCCGGCCCTTTGTCTCTAAGGGGTGTCGCAACACCGGGATAAAGTTTAACGGGACGCAGGTTAATGTACTGGTCCAGTTCAAAACGCAGTTTTAAAAGAATCCCTTTCTCCAGGATTCCTGGTTTAACGTCAGGGTGACCTATAGCTCCCAGAAATATTGAATCATATTTTTTAAATTCTTCTACCGCAGATTCAGGTAATGTTTCACCAGTCTTAAGATATCGGTCTCCACCAAAGTCAAACTCTTTATAATTGAGCTTAAATCCAAATTTTGAACCGGCAGCATCAAGTACTTTTTTCCCTTCCCTTACTACTTCAGGACCTGTGCCATCACCGGGTATTACGGCTATGTTGTAAGATTTACTCATGTGAATTATTATATAAAATATTAATGAGATTCGTTTACTAACAGTGTATCTGCTATTTTGTATTCGTTATTTTCAACAATATTCAGCATTTTCTCCGTAGCCTTTATAGCCGATTCTGTCTGATCGGCATCAAGTCCTTTTGTTCTGAATTCTTTATCATCAAGGTTCCATGTGATAACCGTTTCAACCAGGGCATCCGTTTTTCCTCCCGGAGGTATTGCTACCTGGTAATCCGTAAGCAGGGGGAGAGTTTTTCCGAGTCTGTCATAGATGATCCGGAGCGCTTTCATGAATGCATCATACTGACCGTCACCCGATGATGTTTCCTGGTACAGATTTCCGTCAATCTCGATCTGTACATTTGCAGATGGCTTCAATCCGTATGAGAGTGAAAGGGAGTAATTTTTTATAAAGATCTTGTAATCGGATCTGTTTGAACCCAGAACATCAGCTATGATGAACGGGAGGTCGGCATTGGTAACATTTTCTTTCTTATCACCGAGTTCAATTACACGCTGAGTTATTTTTTCAATGGATTCAGGACTAAGCGATAATCCGTATTCTTCAAGATTTTTTCTTATGGTTGCTTTTCCTGACTGTTTACCCAGTGCATATGTTCTTTTCCGACCGAACCTTTCAGGCAGCAGGTTATTAAAATAGAGGTTGTCTTTACAGTCGCCGTCAGCATGTACCCCTGATGTTTGAGTAAATACATTCTCTCCGACTACAGGTTTATTCACCGGTATACGTATTCCGCTGAATGTCTCAACGATACGGCTTGCCTTTGTTATCTCTAATTCATTTATCCTGGTTTCGACATTCATCTGGTCACGTAAGACTCCTATAACGCTGGAAAGAGGAGCATTGCCTGCACGTTCACCCAGTCCGTTTATTGTTGTATGTACTCCTTTTATACCTGCTTTTACAGCAGAAAAGATATTGGCAATGGCAAGATCATAATCATTATGGGGATGAAAATCAAAATGAAGATCAGGATATCTGTCAGTTATCTTTTTACAGAAGTGGTACGTTTGATCCGGATTAAGAATACCAAGAGTATCGGGAAGCATAAATCTTTGTATTTTATCATTTTTCAAGGAATCAAGCATATACAGAACATAGTCTTCTGAGCTTATCATTCCGTTAGACCAGTCTTCCAGGTAGATATTTACCTGCATATCAGATGATTCGGCAATCTTTATTATCTCTTTAATATCACTGACATGTTGTTCAGGAGTTTTTCTCAGCTGTTTTTCGAGATGTCTGAGAGAACCTTTACATAACAGATTTACTACCATGCCTCCTGCCTCTTTTATCCAGTTAAGAGAGAGCTCACCGTCAACAAAACCGAGAACCTCTATCTTATCAAGGAAATTATTTTTACTTGCCCACCCGCTTATCTGTTTCATAGCCTCAAATTCACCTTTAGAAACCCGCGCTGAGGCCACTTCAATACGGTCGACACCCAGATCTGACAAGAGAAGCCTGGCTATGTGCAGTTTTTCTACTGGGGTATAGGAGACACCCTGTGTTTGTTCACCATCCCTCAGGGTGGTATCCATTATCTCTATTCTCATATTTTAGAGTATTTCTAAGTTCAAAAGCTTTAATTATATCCCTGATACTCACCAGGTAATCAACATCATCAATACCTTTTAAGAGGCATTCTTTCCTGTACGGATCGATATCAAATTTTACAGATTCACCATCAGGAAGTACAGTAAATAATTGTTTTTCAAGATCTATTCTGACCCTGGTATCTGGACTATCAGTTACAATTCTTAATAGGTTATCAAGATAATCTTCCGGAACAGTAACTGGCAGGAGTCCGTTATTCAGGGCATTGTTAAGGAAAATATCCGCAAAGAAGCTTGATACAACAGCCCTGAATCCATAACCTGCAACAGCCCATACGGCATGTTCACGACTTGATCCACAGCCAAAATTTTTACCGGCAACAAGTACTTCACCTGTATAGCGCGTGTCATTCAGAACAAATGCTTCATTTATTGATCCTGAATCATCATACCGCCAGTCACGAAACAGATTCTCACCAAAACCTTCCCGGGAGGTGGCATTAAGATATCTGGCCGGGATTATCTGGTCTGTGTCGATATTCTCAAGTAGAAGCGGGACACAGGTTGTTTCAAGTATATCGAATTTTTCTTTTGTCATTTTATCACACTATGTTATTACTATTAATTTAACAGGTCTCTTGGGTCAGTTACTACTCCTGTCACAGCAGCGGCAGCAGCTGTAAGAGGGCTTGCCAATAGTGTTCTTGATCCGGGTCCCTGTCTTCCTTCAAAATTTCTGTTCGATGTTGAAACAGCATACTTCCCTGGAGGTATTTTATCCTCATTCATTGCCAGACAAGATGAGCAGCCTGGTTGTCTCAGTTCAAAACCTGCTTTTTCAAGGATTTTATCAAGACCCTCCTCAATTGCCTGCTGTTCAACCTTTTTTGATCCCGGTACAATAAGGGCCGTAATACCGGGAGCTTTTTGTTTCCCTTTCACGAGGCTGGCAAATGCCCTGAGATCATCAATTCTTCCGTTGGTGCAGCTGCCAAGAAATACATAATCGACAGGATGGCCCTTGAGACTCATCCCGGGGCTGAATCCCAAATAATTAAGAGATTTCAGGAATGATTCAGACTCTGAATGTGGTATTGTTTCATCAAGTGCCATTCCCATACCCGGATTTGTTCCATAAGTTATCATCGGTTTGACATCATCGGCATTAAATTGCAGTTCACGATCAAATACTGCTCCTTCATCACTTTTCAAAGCTCTCCATTTTAATAGCAATGATTTAAAATCATGACGTAAGGATACAACAGGAATCCTGTTAAGATATTCATAGGTAGTGAAGTCAGTAGCTATAAGTCCGCCTCGTGCACCCATTTCAATGCTCATATTGCAAATCGTCATCCTGGCTTCCATGTTCAGAGATTCAATTGTGGAACCTGCATACTCTACAAAATATCCTGTAGCACCGCCTGATGATATTTGTGAGATGATGTAGAGAATTAAGTCTTTTGATGTTACTCCCTTCTGAAGGGTTCCGTTTATTGTTATCCTCATCTTCTTTGGTTTCGATTGCAGTATACATTGCGATGCAAGAACCATTTCCACTTCGCTTGTCCCGATGCCGAATGAAATGGTACCGAATGCTCCATGTGTTGAGGTGTGACTGTCACCACAGACTATTGTCATTCCCGGGAGAGTATATCCCAGTTCAGGACCAATTACATGTACAATACCGTTTTTTGGATCATTAAGGCCAAAATATTCAATCCCCGATTCCCTGCAGTTTTCTTCAAGTTTTTCAACCTGGAGACGTGAAAGATCATCTTTTATTGGCAGATCCTGATTTATTGTGGGAATATTGTGATCGGCAGTGGCAATAGTTTTACGGGGACGAAAAACGGATACTCCCCGCTGTCTGAGTCCTTCAAAAGCCTGTGGGCTTGTTACCTCATGGATATAGTGGCGGTCAATATAAAGGATATCTGGTCCTCCCGGGATAGAACGAACCACATGGCTGTCCCATATCTTATCGAATAGTGTTTTTGGGGTCATAATTGTTTTTTCTCTTTTTTACTACCCAACCCCCGCTTGATTTTCCTGACCCCCCAACCCCCCTAAAGGGGGGGCTATAAACCCATCTGTTTTATGTCTGTTTGGGTTTCACCCCCCCTTTAGGGGGGTAGGGGGGTATTTCTCATCCCACGGAGGCAGGGGGGTTACTTAATTTTCGAGATAGCATCTATAAAAGCCTCCATGGAGGCAGTTATTATATCAGTACTTGCTCCAAATCCATAGTATATCTTGTTCTGGTGTTCCACCTGTACATGCACTTTCCCGAGGTCGTCACTACCCCTGGTGATTGCCTGAATCAGGAACTCCTCAAGATGTATTGTCTTGCTAATCAGGTGTTTGACGGCAGTAAATGCTGCGTCAATAGGACCATTTCCGGACGCTGTAGAGGTATGAACCTCTCCGTTTATCTTCAGTCCGACAGTAGCTACAGGTATAGCCGATTTACCACATGTAACCTGTAAAAGTTCAAGTTTTAGTGATTTTTCACCATGAAAGACCTCACCTGTAAGTATCCTGATGTCTTCGTCGTTTATCTCTTTTTTCTTATCTGCCAGCAGGAGAAAACGATGGTACATTTCATCAAGTTCCTCCTTGCCCAGTTTGAAACCGAGCATTTCGAGGCGGTGATTCAGTGCCGCCCTGCCGCTACGTGCAGTAAGGATTATTGATGATTCACGGATCCCCACTTCCGAAGGATTAATTATTTCATAGTTTTCACGGCGTTTGAGCACTCCATCCTGGTGGATACCTGATGAGTGGGCAAATGCATTACGACCAACAATAGCTTTATTTGCCTGCACGGGCATACTCATGAGTGTCGATACCAGACGACTAGTACTATATATGAGCTTTGTATTGATGTCGGTACTCAGTTTAAGATCATGGTGACTCTTGATTATCATTGCCACTTCTTCAAGAGAAGTATTCCCAGCTCTTTCACCAATACCGTTTATTGTTACCTCTACCTGTCTTGCTCCGTTAATGACGCCCATCATAGTATTTGCTGTAGCCATTCCAAGGTCATTATGGCAGTGGGTCGATATAACTGCTTTATGAATATTAGGAACATTTTCCTTCAGGTATTTTATTTTAGTACCATATTCTTCGGGCAGACAGTATCCGGTTGTGTCAGGAATGTTTACCACAGTGGCACCTGCCTTTATTACTGCTTCGATCACTTTTGCCAGGTATTCATTATCACTTCGGCCTGCATCTTCAGCATAAAACTCAACATCCTCAACAAATTTCTTTGCATGTTTTACTGCGTCCGATGCTCTTCTGATAATCTCTTCCGGAGTTGTCTTTATTTTATATTTTATATGAAAAAAAGAGGTACCTATACCCGTATGTATCCTCTTTCTTTTAGCCTCCTGGAGTGCTTCAGCAGCTACTTCGATATCTTTTTTCACTGCCCTGGTAAGTGCACAGATCACCGGGTTGGATATTGCCCTTGATATTTCGACAACTGATTTGAAATCACCCGGGCTGGATACCGGGAAGCCGGCCTCTATTACATCCACTCCCAGTGCTTCAAGAGCCTGGGCAACCTGTATCTTCTCAATAGTGTTAAGCTGGCACCCTGGCACCTGCTCGCCATCTCTGAGGGTAGTATCGAAAATTAATATTTTTTCATTCATGGTAATTTGTTTTACAGGATTATTCTTTTACCGGTCTGAGTTTTCTGACAGCAGCTCCTGCCTTCCATAGTTCTGAACTGCCTAGCTCATTTAGCTCGGCATCAAGCAGTTCTTTATAGTTGGGGGCGCCGGTTGATTTAAGTACTCTTACGCACTCCTCGCCCGATTTAACTCTTTTATAAAGCTCTTTAAATACCGGTAGTGTGGCATCCCTGAATTTCGGTCGCCAGTCAAGAGCTCCTCTTTGTGCTGTTGCACTACAGTTTGCATACATCCAGTCCATCCCTTTTTCATCAACAAGACGAATCAGGCTCTGTGTGAGCTCTTCAACTGTTTCGTTGAAAGCTTCTGACGGAGTGTGTCCATTTTCTCTCAATATCTGGTACTGAGCATCCATGATACCTGCAAGCGCACCCATGAGAACTCCACGTTCACCAGTAAGGTCGCTATAGACCTCATTTTGGAAAGTCGTTGGAAACAGATAACCGGAGCCGATTGCAATTCCGAGGGCTAATGTTCTCTCTTCAGCTTTTCCGGTGAAATCCTGGAATACGGAATAGCTTGAATTAATACCGGCACCGGCCAGGAAATTCCTCCGGACACTTGTTCCGGATCCTTTTGGTGCACAGAGAATTACATCTATATTCCCCGGAGGAATAACACCGGTATGTTCTTTGTAGGTTATTGAAAAGCCATGAGAGAAATACAAGGCATTACCCTCATTAAGACAGGGTTTAACCCTGGGCCATAAGATGCGCTGTGCAGCATCTGAAACAAGATACTGGATTATTGTTCCTCTTGATGCTGCCTCTTCGACAGTAAAAAGGGTTTGTTCAGGTACGAAGCCATCTTTAACTGCTTTGTCCCAGTCAGCTTTGAATTCAGGACTCTGTCCTACGATTACATTAATGCCGTTATCTTTCATGTTCAGAGCCTGGGCTGGTCCCTGAACACCATACCCTATAACTGCAACA
>CAZOZU010000085.1:0-7493 GCA_964584355.1 uncultured Rikenellaceae bacterium | reverse complement strand
GTGGACACAGGTTGAATATGAAGGAGAGAAAATCGATTTCTGGAATTTAAATTCAAAGCAGGGTACAGTCCGATTTGCAAATTTCGTTTCGGTTCATAACGGACCTGTCTTTGCAGAATTTGCAGCACTGCATGAACATATTGTATTCACGAAAAGCGGCGGGGAAAAGGTTGCATTGAATGAATTACAACAAATCAGGGTATACCGCCCGCAACATAATCCGGATATATTTATAGTTGATTTCAATATCTCATATAACACCGCCAGTGAGTCACCATTCAAAATACTTGAATATCGCTATGCCGGACTGGGATGGAGGACGACAGAAAAATGGGATAAGAACAATAGCATGGTTCTTACGTCGGAAGGAAAAACAAGAAAAGATGCAGATGGCAGCAAAGCAAGATGGTGTATTGTCCAGGGAGAAATTGCTGACGACTATGCCGGAGTTGTAATGATGTCGTACCCGACAAATTACAATTTCCCGGAGCCATTGCGTATATGGCCGGAAGACCAGTATGGCCGTGGCGATATGTTTGCCAACTTCTGCCCCACAAAGAATATGGACTGGATTCTGAAACCAGGGAAAAACTATATGCTTCGCTACAGGTTCCTGGTATATAACGACCGGTTAAACAGCGAAAAGGCTGATGTCGCCTGGCAATATTTTGCCTGTCCCCCTGAGATTAAAATCACAAAATATTAAAAAATGAACAGAAGAAAATTTGTTTCAAGCAGTATGGCTGTTGCAGCAGGAACAGTAGTGTTACCTACAATTATCCCCTATAAGGTTATAGGCAAGAATCCTCCCTCCGATAAGATAAATATCGGCCAGATAGGATTTGGAAGGATCGCAATATCTCATGATCTTCATGAAACATTGAAATACGACGATGCAAGATTTATTGCTGTATCCGATCTTGATTCAAAGAGACTTGCCCAGGGTAAGAAATACATAGAAGACTTCTATGCAAAAAAAACCGGAAAGACCGGTTATATTGATGTAAAGACTTACAGTGATTATCACGATATCCTGGCAGACAAAGATATTGATGCAGTGATAATCTCAACACCTGATCACTGGCATGCCCAGCCGGCACTTGAGGCTGCCCTGGCGGGAAAAGATATTTACCTTCAAAAACCCACATCACTGACCATTGCCGAAGGGAGGCTTCTAAGTGATGTTGTGAGGCAGAAGAAGGTTATACTGCAGGTGGGTACACAGCAACGGTCATCAAAACAGTTTCGTGTCGCCGCTGAACTTGTACGAAACGGAAGAATAGGAAAACTTGAAACAGTTAAGATAGGACTTCCCGGTGATCCTTCGGGCCCCGAAGCAGAAGAGATGCCTGTTCCTGAAAACCTAAATTATGATACATGGCTCGGTTCAACTCCTGAGGTTTATTATACTGAGATGAGGGTACATCCACAGAACAGTATAACTGACCGCCCGGGATGGCTAAGATGTGAACAATTCGGGGCAGGTATGATCACAGGCTGGGGTCAGCACCATTTCGACTCTGCTGCCTGGGGCATGGATACAGAACTGACAGGCCCTGTATCAGTTGAAGCTGTAGCACAGTTCCCAAAATCAGGTCTCTGGGATGTTCATGGTGATTTTATGGCTAAAGCAGAATATAAAAACGGAATTACCATGCTTACCAGTGGAGGTTATCCTAATGGTATCAGGTACGAAGGAACCGAAGGATGGATCTTTGTTACACGAGGAGCTTACAGAGCTTCACCAAGCGATCCCATACCAGAAGGGGCAACAAAGGCTCTTGAAGCAAGTGATCCTGCAATACTTACATCAGTGATAAGACCAGATGAAATCCATCTGTATGAAAGCAGTGAACAACATGGCAACTGGCTTGATTGTATAAAATCACGCAAAGAGCCAATTTCACCCGTTGAAATAGGACACCGTGCCTGTACCGTATGCCTTATCACCCATATTGCAATGAAACTTAAAAGAAAATTGACATGGGACCCTGACTCAGAGAGATTTGTTAATGATGATGAAGCTAACAGTATGCTTTCAAGACCCCAGCGAGCTCCTTACGGAACAAACTACGTAAAGCTATAAATTTTTTATTATGAGTAAGATAATAAGATATATCCTGGTTTTACTCATAGGTTTGCTCATTTTATTGCCCGTTGTAAAAGGACAGACAGAAGCCTCTAAGGTAGGTTCCAAAATCAACATAACAATTAAAGGTAAGTTCTTTACAAGCTATATCTTTTCAGAAGATGAGAAGTATCCTTTTTTCTACCCTGTTAACGGACCGGTGTCCGGAGGATCGGTGACCTCCATGCGTAACGCGGTATACCCTCATCATTCATCACTCTTCTTCGGATGCGACAGGGTTAATGGCGGTAACTACTGGCAGGAAGAACTCGAGAAAGGTCGTATTATATCCGTAAATGCCCAGATAGAAAAACAGGGCGGTGATACAGCCGTGATAACTGATGAATGTATCTGGAGCCGTCCCGGAGCTCTTTCACCAATAAAAGATACCCGTATATATACAATCACTGCACCATCGGATAATATGATTTATATCGATGTGGAAATAACCATGGAGATGCTGATGGATGTCCGTATACGTAAAACTAACCACTCTCTTTTCAGTGCAAGAATGGCAGCTGATCTTGCAGTAAATAATGGCGGTACAATGATAAATGCCGAAGGCGCAAAGGGTGAAAAGGAAACATTCGGGGTAAAATCACCCTGGATAGATTATTACGGAAAACGTGGTAATGCAATTGAAGGACTGGCTATTTTACAACACCCGGAAAATCCATGGTATCCTTCACCATGGTTCACACGCGACTATGGTTTTATCTCACCGACACCAATGTACTGGCCAGAAAACGGGGAAGAATTTTTCTTTAAGAAAGGATCACAGCTTAAACTCAGATACAATGTCGTGGTTCATTCAGGAACAACTGAAGAAGCTGGTATTGCAAGAATATTCAAGAAATATATAATCCAAAAATAGTGTTAGCACAAACACCCGCAAGAAACATTCCTAATTAACTGATATATATAACATTTAACCTGAAAAAAGCTTTGTTCTTGATAATTATTATGCTATTTGCGCTTAATTATCCATGTTCAAGTCAAACTGCGGAATATCCGCCTGATTCAAAACCTGCTCTGACAAATGCACCCGGGGTAGAATTTCCCAGGGTTGATTCTCAATTAAGAGCTATTTTTCAGGTTGAAGCTCCAAATGCACAAAAAGTACAACTTGATCTTGGAAGTGTATACGATATGGTTAAAAGCGACGACGGAATATGGACAGTAACGACCAAACCGCTGGATCCCGGATTCCACTACTACTATCTGATAATTGACGGTTATCGTTTTTCGGATCCTGCCAGTGAATCATTTTTTGGCATTGGAAAAATGATGAGCGGGATTGAAATTCCTGCACCTGACGATGATTTTTATTCACCAAAACAGATTCCCCACGGGCAAATACGAGAGTGCTATTATTATTCGAAGGTAAGTAAAGGGTATCGAAGATTCTATGTTTATACACCTGCGGAATATGAAAAAAACTTAAAAACTCATTACCCAGTTCTATACCTTCAGCATGGAATGGGTGAAGATGAAAGAAGTTGGGGTACCCAAGGCAAAGTGAACATTATTATAGACAATCTAATAGCACAAGGGCGTTGTAAACCAATGATTATTGTGATGAGCGATGGTGATATTGATGTGATGTTCAGACCTAAACCAGGAGAAGATGTCAATGAAGGCAGGCAGCGTTTTGGTGCTAATTTTACTCCTATTCTCCTGAATGAAATAATCCCCTATGTTGAAAATACATTCCGGGTGCTTACCGATAGAGAAAATAGGGCGATGGCAGGTTTATCATGGGGAGGTTTCCAGACATTCCAGATTACGCTTAACAACCTGGATAAATTTTCTTATATCGGGGGGTTTAGCGGGGCAGGTATGTTCAGTCCCCAGACTGACCTCAAAACAGTTTATAATGGAGTGTTCAGCGACAGTACAGCCTTCAACAAAAAAGTTCATGTGTTCTTTATCGGTATTGGATCGAAGGAAGGACAACGAATGAAAACACTTAGTAAGACATTGAAAAAAGCAGGTATCCATAATATTTACTTTGAATCAGAAGGAACAGCTCATGAATGGCTTACATGGCGTAGGTGCCTGTACCAGTTTGCTCCTATGCTGTTTAAAAAGTAAATACTGAATCATATAAATGAAACCATTTCTTGAAAGTCTCAGACATCATAATGTCCCGGCTGAAATGCAATCGAATATACTTGAATCAATTGTAATAAATAAGGAGTCAAATTATGAAAAAGAGAACTATTCAACTTGTCAGCCTAGGGTTAATCCTGTTTGTTTTAACATCTTTTCTTCAGGCACAAACAAGAATAACTGTGGAAGTAAATAAACCAGGACACACTATTTCACCGACACTTTTTGGAATTTTTTTCGAAGACATCAATAATTCCACTGATGGAGGGATTTATCCGGAATTGGTTCGTAACCGTTCATTTGAGAACGCCGATACGCTGCAGTACTGGAAGTTCCAAAGCACGAATGGTAACAGTAGTGCATTAATCTTTAATGCAGCTACAGCCCCCCAGGGATTTAGAAGGCAAATGGCTGGTCCTCTCAATCCGTTAAACCTTAAATCACTGCAGGTGAAAGCGAATGGTTCTTTCAAATTACTGAATGATGGTTATTGGGGCATGAACATAGTAAAGGGAAATAACTATTTATTCAAACTGGCTGCCCGGGTTACAGATGATTTCAATTCCCCGCTGAATATCCGGATCGTAAGTTCTGACGGAAAAGAGCTGGCATCAGGAGTGATAAAGGATTTCGGAGCAATATGGAAATATTACCCATTGACTCTGACAGCATCTGGCAGCGATCCAAAAGCACACCTGGAAATTTCAGGTGAAGGTAAGGGAACATTGTATCTTGAAATGGTTTCTTTAATGCCGGAAAAAACATGGAAGGATCACGGTTTACGCATTGATCTGGCAGAAGCACAGGATGCACTTCACCCTAAATTCGCACGTTTTCCGGGCGGTTCATGGGTGGATGGCAGCGATATAACCCGTATGTATTACTGGAAGAATACAATAGGAAGCATCGATACGCGTGCGGAGGTATGGAATCTATGGCGTTACTATGCCACAAATAGTATTGGCTATCATGAGTACCTGCAGATGGCAGAAGATCTGGGGGCTGAAGCGATGTTTTGTATTAATGCCGGAATGGGAGGCAGGGATATAATACCATTGGATAGAATGGGGCAATGGATACAGGATGCTTTGGATGCAATTGAATATGCCAACGGACCAGTGAGTTCTGTATGGGGCGGTTTACGTGCAAAAAACGGCCATCCGGAATCATTCAATCTGAAATACATCGAAATAGGAAATGAAAATGGTGGAAGTGCTTATAACGAACGATGGGCAGTGATGGTAAAAGCCATTCATGATAAATATCCGGATATTAAAATAATAGCTAATGAGTGGGCCGGAGGTCATCCCAAAGACCCGGTACCGGAAATTGTTGACGAACATTATTATAATAATCCTGACTGGTTCATCTGGAATTCAAACAAATATGATAGCTATGATAGAAAAGGACCGAAGATTTTTGTTGGCGAGTATGCAGTAAACAGGGGCACGGGAAACGGAAATCTTCGTGGTGCTATAGCTGAAGCTGCCTGGATGACCGGTATGGAACAGAACTCTGATGTGGTTGTGATGGCTGCATACGCTCCTCTCTGGTGTAATATTAATAACAAAGCATGGCCTGTTAATCTGATCAATTTTGATAGCCATAGATGGTTCGGACTGCCAAGTTATTATGTTCAGAAGATGTTTGCCGATAACCAGGGAACAGTCACATTACTGGTAAAAATAGAAAATGCCCCTAAAGTTAAGATTCCTGTTACTTCTGGTAGTATAGGATTTGGTACTCGCAACTGTGTTGCTGAATTTAAAGATGTACAAGTTACCTCGACCAAAGGTAAAGTTCTGTTTAAGACTGACCTTTCGAAGATTGATGAAAAATGGAGAAAATCACCGTGGGGTGAATGGACTGTTCAGGATGGTGTACTGAAACCAGCACCCTCTCCGTCTCAAATGGGAGGTTTTATGTTCATGGGCAATAGTATATTTATGGGTGATACTTTATGGACAGATTATATAATAACCTTAAAAGCCTGTAAAATTTCAGGCGATAATGGTTTCCAGATTTATTTCAGGAACAAAGAGATAAGGAGTCGGAATCGCTGGGACATTGGCGGATCGGGAAACACAACCTGTTTGCTGGATTATGGTTTGCTATCTGATGCAAAAAATGTAAGCATAGAAACAGGGCGTTGGTATGATATTAAACTTGAAATCATAGGTAACACTATAAAAGGATACCTCGATGGTCAATTGGTACAGGAAATATCTGACACTAAAATGGATGTTAAAGATATAAATGTAAGCGCCACCCGTGATGAAAAATCAGGCGATATCATCCTGAAGATTGTCAATAGTTCAGCTGGCCCTGTTAAAACACAGATCGACCTCCGGGGTGCAGGAACACTTACAGGGAGTGGTAAAGCCATCGTGCTTACATCAGGCAGTCCGCTGGATGAAAATACACTGGAGGAACCAACAAAGGTTTCACCAAAAACCGAAGAGGTTAAATTTTCCGGAACTAAAATAACACGTTCATTCCAGGGGAATTCATTTACAGTACTTCGTTTAAAAACTTCAAAATAAAAAGTAAATGAAAAAGATATATCAGAGATGTGTGGTATTGATAGCCACATTCTTTTATATAACAGTATCAGCACAGGTAAAATCAGCACAAAACCCTATCATCTGGGCCGATGTCCCTGATATGTCAATGATCCGTGTGGGGGACACATACTATATGAGCAGCACCACAATGCACATGAGCCCGGGGGTGCCTATTATGAAATCTAAAGATCTTGTAAACTGGCAGATAGTGAGTTACGCTTATGATACTCTGGGAAATAATGATGCACTTAACCTGAACAACGGAAGAAATGCTTACGGGCGAGGTTCATGGGCAAGTTGCATCCGTTATCATAACAATACCTTTTATGTGTCGACCTTTTCGTCAACAACAGGTAAAACATATATATGGTCAACAAAGAATATAGAAAAAGGACACTGGAAAGAGATATCATTCAGCCCGAGCTTTCATGACCATACATTATTTTTCGATGATGACGGCCGTGTTTACATGATCTATGGAAACAAGAGACTAACCCTTGTTGAGCTGAATCCTGACCTGACCGGAGTTAAAACCGGCGGAATAAATCAGGTTATCATAGAAAATTCAAGTATGCCATCAGGGAGCGATAGCCGACTGGGAGAAGGTTCACAGTTGTTCAAGGTTAATGGCAAGTATTATCTTTTTAACATAACCTGGCCAAAGGGTGGCATGCGTACTGTGGTTATTC
>CAZOZU010000084.1:0-7540 GCA_964584355.1 uncultured Rikenellaceae bacterium | reverse complement strand
TTTTATCTTTATATGGATTTTTTCATTGTTTCTTTTATAATTTATCTATTTTGACCTTTAATTACAGGCACAATGAATAACCGCGAAAAAGCAGAACATATTTTTCTTGCAGGAGTTAAGGGAGTCCTTCCGGGAAAACTGATAGGAGACCTGTTTACATTACGAGGGTCAATATTGAAAATCGGTTATCAGAGTTTTGACCTTGAGAAGATTGAAAATGTGTACATTCTGGGTGCCGGGAAAGCCAGTACTGCCATGGCACACTATGTTGAAAAAACTCCCGGGATGAAAATAACAGAAGGGCATATCATTACAAAATATGATCATTATTGTAAACTAGATAAAATAAAAGTTACAGAAGCCGGTCATCCGCTGCCTGATCAAAACAGCTTCAGTGCAACATGTGAAATATTACAAATAGCAGACAAAGCCTCTGAAAATGATCTTGTTATATGTCTGTTTTCAGGGGGAGGATCATCATTGATGGCCGATTATCCTGAGAATACAACACCTGAAGAAATAATTCGGCTGAATAAACTCCTTGTACATTGCGGGGCAGATATAGTTGAAATAAATAGTGTCAGAAAACATCTGTCAAATGTAAAAGGAGGACAACTGGCAAAGAGAATATGGCCTGCTTCTTCGGTAACATTGCTGATTTCAGATGTTACCGGAAACAAAACTGATACCATCGCTTCGGGGCCTACAGTGCCTGACACCTCAACATTTTCTGACGCTTTGCATGTAATTGAAAAATATCACCTTGCTGATGAAATGTCGCCGGGATTATTGGATTATCTTAATGAAGGTTCTATGGAAAACAGGCCGGAGACACCAAAATCCGATGATCCTGTTTTCGAAAAGGCAGTTACACTGATTGCGGGGGATAATAAAACAGCACTTCATTCGGCAAAATCTGAAGCAGAAGATCTTGGATTTAATACCTTTATTTTAACAGATGAGCTGTTCGGCGATCCTGAGGGTGCATGTGCATGGTTCAAAGAGATGATATTTAAGCATAAGAATGACGATACTGTACAAAAACCGGTATGTCTGCTTTTCGGAGGTGAGCTCACAGTGAATGTAACAGGTGAAGGTAAGGGCGGAAGAAACCAGCATCTTGCTTTAACAGCAGCATTGCGACTTGGTGATATTCCCGGTATAACATTCCTGTCGGCAGGTACCGATGGAAATGACGGGGATACAAATATGACTGGAGCTGTTGTACATTCAGAGACAGTACATGATGCACTGTCAAATAATATTGATCCGGAAGAGTATTTAAGTGGCTTCGATTCATTTAATTTCTTTAAGTCAGCAGGTGGTCATATCTTTACCGGCCCTACAATGACAAATGTTATGGATATTGTTGTAATATTAATAGAATGATAAATCCCCCCTCAAGGAGGGATGTTTTCACTGAACCTTGGACCTTGAACCATAAATGTCTGCCACCTACATCATATTCATAGTAATTGCCGGAGTAACATTGTTACTTCTGATGGTGCTTAAGTTTAAGCTGAGTGCTTTTATTTCACTTCTTGTTACTTCTATTTTTGTAGGGATACTTGCCGGCATGCCTCTTTCTGAAATCACAACGAGTATAGAAAAAGGCATGGGAAGCACACTTGGTTTCATTGCCACTGTGGTCGGTCTGGGAGCTATTTTCGGGCAGATGCTTGAGTCATCAGGAGGTGCGAGGTCGCTTGCACAGTATCTGTTAAGGAAATTCGGAACTGATAAAGCCTCCTGGGCTTTGATGCTGTCAGGATTCATAATAGGTGTACCCGTTTTCCTTGATGTGGGATTTATTATTCTTATTCCCATTATTTATGCATTGACAAGAGATAGCGGGCGGTCAGTTCTCTATTATGCCATACCGCTTCTGGCAGGGCTTGCAGTTACACATACAATGGTTCCTCCTACTCCCGGACCGGTAGCTGTAGCAAATATCCTCGAAGTAGACATAGGCATTGTAATAATGTTCGGACTGATAGTCGGGTTACCTGCTGCAATTATTGCAGGTCCTCTTTTTGCACGATATATTTCAAAGAAGATAGTAATTCCTGCACCGGAAGAGATCATACAGGAAGGAGAAGAGTCTGATGATACAAATCAGAAACTCCCTTCATTCGGAATAATATTTGCCATAATATCCACTCCTCTGCTTCTGATCCTTATAAGTACTTTCGTGAACCTTGGGATTGATAAAGGGATTGTAAATAAATCGCTTCTGACAGAAATAATTGTATTTCTCGGACATCCTTTTACTGCACTTATAATTGCAACATTCAGCTCAATCCTATTATGTATCAGAAGGAAAATGCCACGCAAGGTTATTCTTGATCTTAGCACTAAAGCTCTGGGGCCTGCTGGTATAATAATCCTTGTAACAGGTGCCGGAGGAGTTCTGAAACAGATCCTTATTGACAGTGGTATTGGACAGATCCTGGCAGAATCAATTGCCGAATCATCAATACCTCTGGTCTTCCTGGCCTGGGCCCTTGCTGCTCTTGTCAGAATAACACAGGGATCGGCAACCGTGGCAATGATTACCTCAGCCGGTATTATGGCTCCAATAATTACTGTTTTTAATCCCGTACAACAGGAGATAGGGATTATTGTGATCGCAATTGCAGCCGGTGCCACTATATTATCACATGTCAACGACAGCGGTTTCTGGATTGTAAGTAAGTATCTTAGAATGAATGAAAAACAAACTCTTCAATCGTGGACAGTAATGGAAACAATAATATCTGTTACCGGACTGGTTTTTTGCCTGCTGCTGAGCCTTCTTTTTTAAAAAAAACTTGTAAATTTATTGTCCCGTAATTAAATAATGGTAAATGAGTCAATATCTGTTATGAAGAAATTATTTATACTCTTTTTCCTATCACTTGCTCTGCCAGGATTATTTGCGCAGCAGGGATCTCCTCTTCTGACACATTTTGCCGAAAGCCGGAAGGTAGAAAACCAGAGCTGGGCCATCTGTCAGGATGAGGATAATATAATGCTGTTTGCTTACCGTAAGGGTATCCTTGCATTTGACGGTAAGGACTGGACAACAATAAGAACTCCTGTCTTGCCTTATGCAATGCAAGAAAATCCTTATGATGGGAAGATTTATATCGGAGGTGATAATAACTATGGGTATCTTGAGAAGAATGATGCCAGTACTTATGACTATGTCTCATTATCGGGTGATTCATCCGGGACAGGTGTAATAACCAGGATAATATTCAATGATTCTCTTGCCTGGTTCTATAGTGAACAAACAACCAGCAGGTATAACCTCAATGTCGGTATATGTGAACTTCAGCTTAAATCAGAACCTGATCATCCTTTTACGGGAATGTTCATTACACCAAAGAATACTTTTATAAATGTCTTGGGAAAAGGTTTGTACAGGCTTGAGAGTGATACTCTTTTTCCTATTGTTACAGGATATCTTACCGAAGATGTTGACATACTCTTTTCACTGCCTTATAATAATGAGAGGGTTCTGGTAGGAATGAGCAACGGTGATATTTCCCTTTTTGATGGTTTAAAATATTACGATTACAAGGTAAAGGATGAAGATTATCTTAAGAACAATATTTTGTCAGAAGGCATTACTCTGGGTGATACAGCTTATGCGTTTTCAACCCTCGACGGTGGTGCTCTTGTCATTGAGAAAATGTCGGGAAAGATACTCTTTACGATAAATAATAAGAACCAACTGCCTGATGATGAAGTCTATGCTATTGGAACAGACAATACCGGGGGACTATGGCTTTCACACCAATATGGATTAACAAGGGCAGATCTTCACCTTCCTGTGGCAAATTACAGCATTTTCCCGGGACTTGATGGTAACCTTACCTCTGCACTAAGACATGACAATGAATTATTCGTTGCAACCAGCGAAGGTGTTTATTACCTGACCGAAGTAAAGAGTTATGATGAGGTTCAGGTATTTACAAGGATTCCCGTTGAAACCGTTTCCCCGGCTGATGCTGCTGAAGAGGAACAGGAGAGTGGCCGGAAAAACATTTTCAAAAGGATTTTTGGTAAAATAACAGGTAGGCAACAAGCTGAGCAAAAACAGGCAACAGAAGAACCTTCTGCAGCCTTAACTCAAACCAGGCTTACACGGAGAACAGTAAGCAAACTGAAATCTATTAACCATATCTATAAAAAGGTTGAAGGATTAAATGAAAAATGCCGTCAAATTGTCTCTACACCGGAAGGACTGTTAGCTGCTACAAACAGGGGACTTTTCATAATTAAGGATCATAAGGCAGATATCCTTGAGGATAGACGCTATATCAATTCCATAACCTGGAAACCTTTTGACGATTGTTACTTCATCGCTGCCAATGATGGTTATTTCACCGCAAAATACGAGAATGGCAAATGGGTAACTGAGATATTGGATCCCCACTTTTATAATACTGTGTATTCTGTAGTTGCAGAGGATAATAAAACGCTGTGGATGGGTGGTGATAATGTGGTATACCGTGCAGAACTGGGAAGTGGAGAAGATAATATAGATTATTTCAACTATAGTGTCAAAAACGAATTTCCTCAGCGTTACGAGGTTGCCCTGGTAAATGATTCGATAATTCTATATACCGAAACCAGCGTATATTATTTTAATAAAGAAGATGATGCATTTATTAATTATAACCCGGAAAAAGATAAGGAGGAGGGTCAGGCAGACCTGACACTTCCATTAGCCAATTTTTCGCTGATAATGTATGATAATAACTGGTTATCGAAGGGTACACATAAGGATATGGAAGATAAGGAACTTTCACTTCTGAAACTCTTTGATGAAGTGGTTTCCGTTACATCTGAAACAGATAATCTCTGGGTAATAAGTGGTGATAACCTGTTATACGGTATAGACAGGAAAAGATCAGCAGAGATCACGCCATCAATAAGTATCCTGATAAAGAATATTTCGAACGAAAAGGGGAAAAATTTTAACCTTTCAGATATAAAGTTCCAGCGAGGTGATGATGTGATAATATTTGACATTATTGCACCTGCTTATCTTAAGGCTAATACTAACCAGTATCAATATTATATCAGTAAACAGATGACGAACTGGTCTCCCTGGGCGACCTTTACTCATTATGAAAAAACAATTGCCAAACAAGGAGACTATACACTACAGGTTCGGGCAAAAGACTTGTGGGGTAATATAAGTGAACCTGTATCAGTTGATTTTATAATCAAGGCACCTTTCACTGAGACAGCTTTCTTTTATATTCTTGTCGGTATAGTACTATTAGCACTTATCATCGTAGTAGTAAGATTCAGGGAAAAACAGCTTCATCATAAAAACCGTATTCTTGAAGAAAAGGTAAGGGAGAGAACAGCAGAAATAGCAGCACAAAAAGAAGAGATAACCTCAAGTATCGAGTATGCAAGCAGGATACAGCTGGCAATGCTGCCAATGGAGGAGCTTTTCAGGAATGCTTTTTCTGATTATTTCATTTTTTTCAAACCAAGAGACATCGTCAGCGGTGATTTTTACTGGATCAATGAAGATGATAGTTCTGTTTTCCTGACAGTTGGTGATTGTACTGGACATGGAGTGCCGGGTGCTTTCATGAGCACACTCGGTATATCAACCCTTAATGAAATAACTGCAAATAACCAGTCTCTGCAGGCCAATAAGGTTCTGAATCTTCTGAGGAAAAAGATTATGGAATCACTTCATCAAACAGGTAAGGAAGGTGAAGCAGCCGATGGAATGGATATAGCTTTCTGTATCCTTGACAAAAAAAAGAAAACACTGCAATTTGCAGGTGCATATAATCCTCTCTTCATCTATCAGAACGGAGAATTTAAAGAATATAAGGCCGACAGGATGCCGATAGGCATACATTACGGTGATGCAGTACCATTTACCAATTATGTTATTAATGTTAAAAAGGGAGATACAATTTATATATTCTCTGACGGATATGCTGATCAGTTTGGTGGGCCTGAAGGGGCGAAGTACAAAAAAGCAAACCTTAAGAGACTTCTTACCGATATTTATTACCGCCCGATGGTTGAGCAACGAAATATCCTTGATACCGAACTTGCTAAATGGCAGGGCTCACTGGCACAGATAGATGATATAACCATAATTGGAGTCAGGATTTGATTGTCTGATTGTCTGACTGTCTTTTTATCTTTTTCTCATGAGATCGTACAGTCTGATTCTCTTTTTATATTCTTCAACTCCCTTCAACCCCTTCAACTCCCTTCAAAAGACCCACCCCTGTCCCTCCGCTATCGCGGAGCAGGCTCTCCCGGGAGGGGATCTTTTTTAGTTCAACTCTTCAACCTTTCAACTTTTCAACTCAATATTAATTCGCTATCTTTAGCCAAAACCTATTTTTATGAACATTAAATTCCTTGGTGCTTCAAGAGAAGTTACCGGCAGCAAACATTTGATTACCACTGATCTGGGCAAACGTCTTCTTCTTGATTGCGGTATGTTCCAGGGGAAAGGCCTGGAGACTGATGGAATGAACAGGGACCTTGGTTTTGAACCTGAGACAATCGATCACATAATTCTTACACATGCTCATATCGATCATTCAGGACTGATACCATACATGTATAAACGCGGCTTCAGGGGCTCGGTGGTTTGTACAAATGCCACACGCGATCTATGTTCAATAATGCTATCCGATTCAGGTTTTATACAGGAACATGATACCCGTATTTTCAACAAGCGTAGAGCAAAAAAAGGTCTTCCCCTCGTTACTCCGATATATTCACAAAAAGATGCTGCTGCCTGTATGGATCTTTTTATAGGTATACCACGTGCTATGAATTTCAGAATAGATGAGGATATTAAGGTAAGATTTACCAGTGCAGGACATATGCTTGGTAGCGGTGTGGCCAATCTTCAAATAATTGAAAAAGGACAGATAAAGAGAATTGCCTACACAGGAGATATAGGAAGACCTGAAAGCAGGATACTTGCTAAACCGGCACCTTTCCCGCAAGCTGATATATTGATAACCGAATCAACTTATGGTGATCGCCTGCATCGCGATTTTGGCGACCCGGATGAAGAGCTGCTTAAGATATTGCTCGATACCTGTGTAGATAAGGGGGGAAAACTGATTATACCGGCTTTCAGTGTAGGAAGGACACAGGAAATTATCTATGCACTTAATAACTTTTTTAATGAGGAAAAATTACCTAAAATAGATATCTATGTTGATTCTCCTCTTGCTGTTAATGCGACTACTATATTCAGAGTACATACAGAATGCTTCAACAGGGATTTCGGAGAGGTACTGGAAAATGACCCCGATCCCTTCGGTTTTAACAGCCTGCACTATATAACAAAGGTGGAGGATTCTAAAAAACTGAATGATCATAAAAAGCCTTGCGTGATTATCTCTGCATCGGGAATGATGGAAGCAGGACGTATAAAACACCACCTGGCAAATAATATTTCCAATCCTAAGAATACAATACTGGCTGTCGGTTACTGTGCCCCGACAACTTTAGGTGCCAGAATATTAAGAGGTGACAAGGAGGT
>CAZOZU010000083.1:4287-7659 GCA_964584355.1 uncultured Rikenellaceae bacterium | reverse complement strand
TAATGAAAGAATGCAGGAATTATTATTTTCCTCGGACTTTCTATTTATGTCGTCTGGATTAACAAAATCTCAGATATTAAAAAACTTCTTCTGATATTTATAACTTTTCTAATTCCGGCCATATATACTAATTTTCTACCATCAATCAGTGATAGCGCTTCAGTAAACCTGGCATACATTCATCTGCCCCTGCTTATGTGGTGCATCTATGGATTGGTTTTCATCGATTTTGATTTAACGGATAAGATCAAACGAATTGAATATATAAGGTACAATGGTGACCTGGCAATCCTGACAGCAATTATCATGATAACCGGAGGTATTTTAACAGGAATCACTATTGGTCTGTTTGATGCAATAGACATTCAAATAGAAAATTTTTATATGGAAAATATTGTAATTGTGGGATTGGTCTCTGTCCCTGTTGTTGCCACATTTATTATTAAGAATTACCCTGTAATAACCAACAAGATCGCTCCTATTATTGCAAACATTTTCAGCCCGCTGGTTTTGCTTACAGCAATAGCCTATCTTATAGCTCTGGTAGTATCAGGAAAAGATATATACAACGATAGAGAATTCTTATTGTTTTTTAATATTATGTTGTTGGGTGTTATGGCTGTTATTGTCTTCTCAATATCTGAAACTTCAATAAGCATTAAGCAGAAGTTCAACGAAATGATCTTATTTATTCTTTCAACAATAACTGTACTAATTGACTTAATTGCATTATCAGCAATCTTTTATCGCCTTGTAACTTTTGGCATAACACCAAACAGACTGGCTGTTCTTGGTTCTAATATTTTGATTCTAGGCAACCTTGTTTTAATAATTATTGATTTGTACAAAGTAAATTTCAAAAATACTTTGATTAAGGAAGTCGAATTAACGATTTCAAAATATTTACCTGTCTATGTAATTTGGATATTATTCGTAATATTCGGATTCCCTTTGATCTTTGGAGTGAAATAAACTATGGTTTATACAATCAATATCCCGATGGCAACCGGTAAAACCATAAAATACACACAAATAGGAATAATACATTCACCTTTCAAAAAGCCTCAGGGAACACCAATTCAATCAATTGCGTCACATAATAATGATGGTACAATTGAGGTGTTTCAAGAATACTGCCAGGGACTTGAGGACCTTATTGATTTTTCTCACCTAATCTTAGTATACGATTTCCATTTGTCGAAAAAACCATCATTGCTGGTTAAACCCTTTATGGATAGTCAAACACATGGAGTCTTTTCAACAAGAGCTCCAAACAGACCGAATCCAATCGGTATATCTGTGGTGAAACTGATAAAAATAGAAAAGAATATACTTTACATTAAAGAGTTAGATATTGTAGACGGTACTCCACTTTTGGATATTAAACCGTATGTTCCTGAATTTGATAATCGGGATACTACGAAAATCGGATGGCTTCAGAAAAACATTAAAAAACTTCCATCAAAAAAAGATGATGGAAGATTCATATAAGGAAAAACAGTAGGAAAATTTCTTAATTTACACTACCAAAAAGAATATACTATGATAAAGATTAACTCCGACATTAAATAACTGCCAGATGAATGAAGAGAAAAAAACAAAAGCAGCCCTCCTGGTAATAGATACTCAAAATACATATCTGAAGTATATTCCCGACCAGGATAAGGAGGCGGCAATAACCATTATAAACAATTATATTGAATTGTTCAGGGAATATGACTCTCCGATAATCAGGATCTATCATTACAACAAGGAGCATGGTCCCGGACAAGGCACAAAAGAATTTGAATTTCCGGAATCAGTTTTTGTACGACCTGACGATCCAAAAGTCATTAAGACATATCCCGATGCTTTTAATAAAACTGAGCTGGATGAGATTCTCAGGGATAAAGGTGTCAATATCTTATTCCTTTGCGGTTTAAGTTCAGTGGGATGTGTTCTGGCAACCTGGATCGGAGCCTTCAATCATGACTATAAGGCATTTCTTGTCAAAGATGCCATAATGTGTCATAAGAAAGCATATTCCGAAAATGTAGAGATAATGTTCGAAGCTGCAGGCTATGAGGTAATCAATTTAATACTCAAAAATAACTAACAGATGATAAAACATTTGGACCAACAGGAATGCAACATGTTTTATCTGTTTAAATTGCACCAATATGTGGTTTTCAGGTAAAGTTAAAATGACAAATAAAAGGTTGAGATTTATCTCCCTTGTTTTTATTTATTTGATACAGGCTTCCTGCATACAAACTGAAGATAATAAAAACAAAACCTCCGAATATAATGTTGCAGCATATATATGGCCATCATGTCATCATGATGAACGTTTTGGTGATATGCTATGGCTGGAAGGAACAGGAGAATGGGAAATAATTAAAAAAGGGTATCCCCGGTTTGAAGGACATTATCAGCCAAAAGTACCTCTATGGGGATATGAAATGGACGATGATCCCGAAGTAATGGAAAAATGGATTGATGCGGCAACAGACCATGGAATAAATACTTTTATCTTCGATTGGTACTGGTTCGACAAAGGACCTTTTTTAGAAAGTACCTTGAATAACGGATTTCTCAAGGCAAATAATAATGAGAAAATTAATTTCTATCTCATGTGGGCAAATCATGATGTAAAACAAAACTACTGGAATGTGCACAAATATCATGACATTGACACCTTACTATGGGATGGTGCCGTTGATCTGGAAAATTTTAAAACAATTGTCGACAGGGTAATTAATAATTACTTTAATCAACCCAACTACTTTAAGATTGATGGCATGCCGGTCTTTTCTATATTCAGTCTTAACAATTTAATGGAAGGGCTTGGTGGTTTGGAACAGACAAGGGAAGCACTCGACTATTTCAGGGAAATGACAAAAAAGGCCGGATATCCGGATCTTCATCTTCAGTTAATAATCTATGGTCTGCCCGATCAGAAAAGGATAAAAACATTAGAAACACTGCAGATCAATAGTATAACCCAGTATAATTGGGGTTGGATGAATGAACAGGATTATATAAGATGGGCAACCAAAGCCATTGATATGAGAACCAGGTGGGATACTCTCCTATCAATACCATTTTTCCCTAATGTTTCTATTGGCTGGGATGATACTCCGAGATTTCCGGATAAAGGAGAAAAGGATATTGTGCATTACAATAAGTCGCCGGAAAGTTTTGCAGCATTTCTTCAGGAGGCAAAAAAGTATTGCGATGAACATCCCGAACAATCTAAAATCATTACAATATTTTCATGGAATGAATGGATTGAAGGAGCTTATCTATTACCTGATATAAAATATGGATATGATTATCTGGAACAAGTAAAAGAAGTCATAAACGGTTCATATGACACCTATTCAGAATAAA
>CAZOZU010000083.1:0-4277 GCA_964584355.1 uncultured Rikenellaceae bacterium | reverse complement strand
ACTACTTTTAATAAAGTTCAATATTTCAGAGGTTATATTTATAATAAATTCTTATAATTAAATCTGAAACTATAATGAAAACCTTAAAACATCTCAAAAAATTCCAACTACTAAACAGGAAAACTCCTGATCCGAACCGCTTTATATATACCGGCGAGAAATCTGTCGACAGAATAGACATCCAGCTTTTTAAATACAATATGGATGAGTGTAGTGAAAAGACAAATATTTCTCCATCAGATATTGAAATGTTTGATGATAATGATTATATGTATTGGCTTAATGTTTACGGATTAAGTGAACCCGACACGATTGCAACAATCTGCAAAAATCTAGAAATTCACAGTCTGGTCATTCAGGATATTCTCGATATAAATCAAAGACCCAAATTCCAGGAATTCGAGAATTACTCTTTTCTGACAATTAAATCGACAGTACCTTCAAGCTCAGAAATAGCAACAGAACAAATAAGTTTTATTATCGGGAATAACTACCTGATTTCATTCCAGGAAAAGAAAGCAGACCATTTTGAACACCTGAGATTCAGACTTAGAGAAAATAAAGGTATTTTACGTAAAAGAGGTCCTGACTACTTGCTATACACAATGCTGGAATCCATACTGGACAATTACTTTAAAACTCTTAATCATTTTGACAGAGATGTTGATAATATGAACTTCATTAATTCAAAAGAAGAACCCTCACCATCCATATTAGAGCTATTAGAGAATACTAAAAAACATGTTTCTTTCATTAAAAAAGCAATCATCCCAATTAAAGAGTTTATTGTAGTAGTAGAAAGAGAAGAAAACCAATTGGTGGAAAAAAGACATTTAAAATATTTCTCTGAAGTAAAAGATTTATGCTTAACGCTATTAGATACCTGTGATACAATATTGTCTTCCCTGGAAAGTAACACCAATTTGTTCTTTTATATTCAGGGTCATCGTATGAATCAGGTAATGAAAACATTAACCATTATTGCCACAATATTTATCCCATTGACTTTTATAGCAGGCATCTATGGCATGAATTTTAGTAATATGCCTGAACTGCATTGGAAATACGGATATATGTCAGTATGGTTACTGATAATAATAATACTGATAGGAATGATTATTTACTTCAGGAAAAGGAAATGGTTTTGACCGGGATAATTGTAACTATTGAAGAAGGTACTGAAACAGCTACCACCACAGTTATGGAAATGAAATACAGTGGAGCATTGAATAAAGGAAGATTACAATGAACAAGAATAGATCAGATCACGAACCACCATCATCAACCAGCGACTGGGGATGGAAATATCACCATCTGGGAATTCCCACTAAAAAGAAAATGCCCGGGGAGACATATTTACCACAGTATAAATTTTATGTGGCTGGCTTCAAAACAAGCCCTTTCGGAATTGAATGGATGAGATTTGAAAAAGATAGCCCTATTAGTAAATTAATTCAGACTGTACCTCATCTGGCATTTGAAGTTAAGGATTTAGACTATGAACTTACCTCCCGTGATTTTAAGATTATTTCTGAACCAGGCTCAACGGCCGATGGAATAAGGATTGCAATGATTGAACATAATGGTGCCCCTATTGAGTTAATTGAATTTGATAAAAATAAATTAAAATGGGAAAGACATTAAGACATCATGTTGTGGATTATATAGCATACTTATTAATGTTAGTGTGTTTTCCTTTAAATCCACTGGCTCTACTGAATATAATTGAACCTTATGAGAATAGGATATTGTTATGGCTGGGAGCAGGATTCTGGTTTATCGGGATGATCTTTGTCATATATCCTTTTATATACTTCAAGTTAAAGGGGGGTGTAAATAAAGGAAAAGCTTATGTTCACACAAATAAAATAGTTACAAGCGGGCTATATTCAATTGTCAGACATGTTCAATATACAGGAGGAATCCTGTCAATATTTATCGCAACTCCCTTTTTATATCCTCACTGGATATTTATTATTCTGGGTATTCCAGGCATAATACTTACCTACCTGGGAACAAAAAGAGAAGATAAATTACTGATAGGGAAATTTGGTGATGAATATAAAAAGTATATGGATAAAGTCCCCTCGTTGAACATTTTAGTTGGAATATTACGGAAGATTAAAGAACTCTCAAAAACTTCAAAATAAAAAAAAGATAGAATACCATTACATTACAGTTATTAATGTTTATGATTATATTTTTGAATCCCTGAATAATGAATTTTAGTATTCGAAAAGCCAAAGAGACTGATTTTCAGGCAATTTTATCGCTGATAAAGGAATTAGCTGAATTTGAGAAAGCACCTGATAAAGTGATAAACACAACAGAACAGATGAAACAGGAGAAAGATCTGTTCAGTTGCTTTGTTGCCGAAACCGAAACAAAAGAGATTGTTGGAATAGCTCTCTATTTCTTTGCCTATTTTACCTGGGTCGGAAAATCTCTTTATCTGGATGATATATATGTTAAAGACACATTCAGAAATCAAAAAATAGGAACTGAATTACTCAGGAAAGTATTTGAAGAGGCTCAGAATGAGAATTGTAAAAGAGTCAGATGGCAGGTGCTGAAATGGAACCAATCTGCAATTCAAATGTACCTTAGAAGTGGTGCTGAAATTGATGACGAATGGCTTAACTGTACATTTGATGAGGCTGGAATTAAAAATTTCAAATTATGATTCTTACCAACAGGTATAAGAGTTGGGAAGAACAATATTATAAAATATCTTAATAGAATCGGGAGAATAGGGTTTATACTAATTTTGATACTATCAGTATCAGGGCCGATCTATATTTGAATGGCAAAAAACTAGGTGTCCATGAAGGAGGATTCACACCCTTTTACTTCGAGGTTACCAATTTGATGTAAACATTATTAAAAGAGCAGCACATATCATTTTCTATAATTCTCAAAGAGTTACATAATAATATCTACGATCATATATGAAAGACTACTATAAAATCCTCGGACTCTCCAGAGACTCATCAACAGAATCTATTAAACAGAGATTCAAGGAGCTTGCATTTGAAAATCATCCTGATGTAAGTGAGAAGAGGAATGCAAATGAGACCTTTATTGATATTTATGAAGCATACAATATTTTAAGTGACGCAGACAGGAGGGCAAAATATAACTTATTGTATGACAAATACATCAATCATATTAAAACCCAAATTCCAGATGAAGAATATATAAAAACCGATATTCAGAATGTTACCAGTTCGGCCAGGGAAAAAGCTCAGAAAAAAGCTAAAGTCAAATATAAGGATTTTATAAAAGAAATGGACTGTTTTTTTACAGTAGGACTAAAAGCTAATGGAAAACCATTCACCTATAATATGCATAAAAATATCGGCATTTCAGGAGGCGTTGGACCAATGGGTACTATTAAATCAAAAACAGTTAGTATACCAATCCCCCGTAGTAAAAAAGCTCTTATGATGCATACAATTGGATCTTTAATCAAATTATTGTTTCTGATTCTGGCTGTTGGATCCCTCAAACTACAGTTCTTATCAGATTACGGACTTATTACAAGAATTATTATTCTGATAATAATACTCCTGATTGGTGGACTTACAATCCACCTGGTCTATTACTTCAACAAAACAAAATCAAAATTCTTCCATGCTAATAAATATTTACTGGTGAAAAAATATAAAACGAGAGGTTATAAAAGAGGATTCCATCCAATGATCTCAACAACTCCGATTGGACTGACAGCTTATTTGTTGCGACTGATATTTTAAAATATTACGGAATAATACAAACACAATTGAAAATAATTTTAGTCTCGGCAGGTACCCGTGGTGACATGGAACCCTTTTTATCGATAGGTGAAATATTGAAAGAAAAAGGACATCAGGTTATTTGTGCTTTTCCTGAGCAATTCAATCCTATTGCACAAGAGTCGGACCTGGAATTTACCTCCCTGGGACCCAAATTTATCGAGTTCCTTGAAAGTGAAGATGGCAAAGCAGCAATGGGCGGGAGTGGCTCAGGCTTTAGAAAACTTGTTGCCTATATAAGACTGGCTAGTCACCAGACCGATGCAAATAAGGAACTGGTCCATAAACAACATGAACTTATTGAAAGAGAAAAACCCGACAGGATAATCTATAACGGGAAAGCTTTAGTTCCGATGATCTGGGAACTGAAGAACAGGGGAAAGACAATCTTTTTAAGTCCCCTGCCTTATATGCATTATGTAAAAGGACATACACATGTTGCATTTAACAGCAATTTTGGTACTTTTCTGAACAGGTTAACTT
>CAZOZU010000082.1:0-7685 GCA_964584355.1 uncultured Rikenellaceae bacterium | reverse complement strand
CTTATTTTTGATCTCGGCAAAAATAAACCTTTTAAATAACTAATTTTGTCAAAAATTATATTATGATCACATACGAACAGATAAAAGAGTTATCGGAACGCCGTGATGCGTTAAGGAGGTATCTTTGACATAGACGGCAAGCTAACAATTATTTCAGAAAGAGAGAGCATATCGCAGGAACCCGGTTTCTGGGACGATCCAAAACAGGCAGAAGAACTCCTTAAAAGCATATCTACATTGAAAAGCTGGACTACCCAGTTTAGCAAGGTCAATACTGCAATTGATGACCTTACTGTGATAAATGATTTCTTCAGGGAAGGAGAAGCAACCGGGCAAGATCTTGACAACCAGTATAATACATGTCTTTCGTTGATTGAAGACCTTGAAGTACGCAATATGCTACAAAAGGAAGAAGATCAGTTAGGAGCTATACTGAAAATAAATTCAGGAGCAGGTGGAACCGAAAGTAACGACTGGGCAGCAATGCTGATGAGAATGTATCTACGGTGGGCTGAAAGAAATGACTATAAGACAAAAGAACTTGATTTTCAACCGGGTGATGAAACCGGATTAAAATCGGTAACAATTGAAATAGACGGGGCACAGGCTTACGGTTACCTTAAAAGCGAAAATGGTGTTCATCGTCTGGTAAGAATATCTCCTTTTAATGCTCAGGGAAAACGCCAGACAACATTTGCTTCGGTCTTTATTTCACCTCTTGCCGATAACAACATAGAAATAGAAATAAATCCTTCCGATATTACCTGGGAAACATTTCGTTCAAGCGGTGCCGGGGGGCAAAATGTAAATAAAGTAGAAACTGCCGTAAGGCTGAGACATCATCCTACAGGCATTGTGATCGAAAATCAGGAGACCAGATCCCAGCTTAATAATAAGGAAAATGCAATGCGAATACTCCGGTCGCAGCTATTTGAGCTTGAACTGAGAAAAAAAATGGAGGAGATGGCAAAGATTGAAGGCCAGAAGAAAAAGATCGAATGGGGTTCACAGATAAGATCATATGTTCTGCACCCGTATAAAATGGTCAAAGATCTTCGTACAGGACATGAGACCGGGAATGTACAGGCTGTACTTGACGGCGACCTGAACGATTTTATAAAATCATACCTCATGGAATTTGGCGGGAAATAACCTATGATTAACTTTATGCAGAGATGATAATATTCATGTTCTGATTTTCAGGTTATTTAATTATTTTGTTCCAGATTTCTACCAGAATACCAGATGAAAAAAAAAGAATTACTTTTTGATCAATTTCCTCCGGTGGGCAAGCAGGAATGGCTGGATAAAATAAATGATGACCTTAAAGGAGCTGATTTTTCAGAAAAACTGGTATGGAAAACAGATGAAGGGTTCGAAGTCTTGCCTTTCTATATGCAGGAGGATAACGAAAATCTTAAATTTATCGACTCTCTAACTGGAAAGTTTCTCTATTTAATAGGTAATAAAACTGACAATAATACCTGGAAGATAAGACAAAATATTACCGTAAAGGATTATCACAAAGCGAACGGAAAAGCAGTTGAAATACTGATGAAAGGTGTTGATTCTCTGGGCTTTAATATTGCTGATCCAGAGTCAGTGAGTGGAAAAAACATAGAATCCCTTCTTGAAAATATTTATACTGAGCTGGTGGAAATTAATTTTCTCTCCGAGGGAAAGACAAAAGAAATAATTCAATATTTTCTGAATTATATAAAGAATACCAATTCAGATCCTCAAAAGATAACCGGAGCTATAGAAACAGATCCTTTGAGCAGGTTAATGCTGAATGGCACACTCTGCATTCCTGTTGAAAAAGGATTTGATTATCTGACAGATGTGGCTGAGATGACCTTTCCTCTGCCGGGTTTCAGGGCAATACATATCAATGCGTCAAATTTTTGTAATGCGGGGTCAGATCTTGTTCAGGAGCTTGGGTTCGCAATATCAATAGGAGCAGAATATATATCACAGTTCGTTGAGAGAGGTTTAAGTGCTGATGTGGCAGCATCAAAGATCAGATTCTCCTTTGGCGTTGGGTCTGATTTCTTTTTAGAGATTGCCAAACTGAGAGCAGCCCGCCTGCTTTGGTCAACCGTAATGAATGGATTCATCCCTGGTAATAAAGAATCTGCTAAGATGGAGATGCATTGTGTTACAAGCAGATGGAACCTTACCCTGTATGCTCCGCATATGAATATTTTAAGAACACAGACAGAGGCAATGGCGGCTGTCCTGGGTGGAGCAGATACTCTTACAGTTGAACCTTTTGACAGGATAAGCAGGGAACCAAACGAGTTTTCGCAACGATTGGCACGTAACCAACAGCTTATTCTGAAGGAAGAATCATATTTCGATAAGGTTGTTGATCCTGTATCAGGGTCATATTATATCGAAAATCTTACCAGCCTGATGGCGGAGAATGCCTGGAAACTATTTGTTGAGACCGAATCACACGGAGGATTTCTTGAATCGCTGAAAAAAGGATTCATACAGGAAGAAATTAAAAGGTCAGCTGAAAATCGTAAAAATAATATTTCAAAAGGGAAAATCAGATTTGTTGGAACCAATCTTTATCCTGAACAGGATGAAAAAATCCCTCCTCGTACGGATATTGAAGGGTTATTCGGAGAGCAATCTACAGCAACAGATATTATTGTTGAACCAATAAGACTTTTCAGAGGGCCAGAAACTCTGGAGAAAATTAGAATGACTGTTGAAAAAACAAGCAGGAGACCTGTAGTATTTCTGTTCACGACAGGTGACAAGGTAATGAGAAAAGCCAGATCACAGTTTACTACTGATTTCTTTGGCTGTGCAGGATACAGGCTTATTGACAATCAGGGATTTGAAACAGTTGAAGAGGGAGTAAAAGCTGCAAAGGAGTCAGGAGCCGATATAGTTGTAATCTGCAGCTCTGATAAGGAGTACTTGTCCATTGTACCGGAAATTTATGAACAGTTGAAAAACAAAGCAATAATTGTTATTGCAGGTAATCCGGTATGTATAGATGAATTAAAATCAACAGGGATAGAACACTTTATAAGCAGCCGGTCGGATATTATAGAAACACTTGAATACTTTAACACCCTTCTGGGAATGGGATCCTGAATATTATGAGGAAGAAATGAGACCAAAATTTTCATACAATGATCTTTACAACCTGCCTTTCAGCAAGAAGGATAATCGTCTATGGGAAACTGAAAAAGGGAAAGAAGAAGAATGGATGACTGCCGAAAAAATCCCGGTAAAAAATGTTTATGGCAAGAAGGATCTTGAGGGGATGGAACATCTCGGGTATGCAGCGGGATTACCCCCATATCTGCGAGGACCCTATTCAACCATGTATGCTTTGAAACCATGGACAATAAGACAGTATGCAGGTTTTTCAACAGCTGAGGATTCCAATGCATTTTACAGGCGCAATCTTGCATCAGGGCAGAAAGGATTGTCGGTAGCATTTGATCTGGCAACCCACAGGGGGTATGACTCTGATCATGAGCGTGTTACTGGAGATGTGGGAAAGGCTGGAGTAGCTGTGGATTCAATACTAGATATGAAAATCCTTTTTGATCAGATTCCTCTCAACAAGATATCGGTATCAATGACGATGAACGGAGCAGTCTTACCTATAATGGCATTTTATATTGTTGCAGCCCTTGAGCAGGGAGCAAAAACTGAAGAACTGACTGGGACAATACAGAATGATATTCTTAAGGAATTCATGGTACGTAATACATATATTTATCCCCCTGAATTTTCAATGAGGATCATTACCGATATCCTGGTTTATACAGCAGCCAAAATGCCAAAATTCAATTCAATAAGCGTATCAGGATATCATATGCAGGAGGCCGGTGCCACTTCAGACATAGAACTGGCATATACTCTTGCTGATGGGCTGGAATATTTACGTGCCGGAACAAAAGCAGGTTTGGATATTGATACTTTTGCTCCACGTATCTCATTCTTCTGGGCTATTGGGATGAACCATTTCATGGAGATTGCAAAAATGAGAGCAGCCAGAATGCTCTGGTCAAAGATAGTAAGCAGATTCAATCCCGTTAATCCTAAATCAATGGTGTTAAGAACACATTGCCAGACATCGGGATGGAGTCTTACGGAGCAGGATCCATACAATAATATAAGCAGGACATGTATAGAGGCAATGGCTGCTGTGTTTGGGCATACACAAAGCCTTCATACCAATGCACTTGATGAAGCCCTGGCTTTACCAACAGATTTTTCGGCAAGGATAGCCAGAAACACACAGATATATATTCAGGAAGAGACCCGGATATGCCGGGCTGTTGATCCGTGGGGAGGTTCATATTATGTTGAATCACTGACACATGAGATTGCACAAAGGGCATGGGAGCATATAAAGGAGATAGAAGATCTTGGAGGAATGGCCAAAGCCATTGAATCGGGAATCCCAAAGATGCATATCGAAGAAGCAGCAGCAAGAACTCAGGCAAAAATTGACTCGGGTCTTCAGACCATAGTTGGAACCAACAAATACAGACTTGAAGAAGAGGAATCCCTTGAAACCCTTGAAGTTGACAACACCGCTGTTCGTAATGCCCAGATCAAACGCCTGGCAAAACTACGTGCCGAAAGAAATGAGTCAGAATGCCAGACTTCGCTTGATGCATTAACAGAGTGTGTAAAAACAGGAGAGGGTAATCTTCTCGAACTGGCAGTAGTGGCAGCTTCAAAACGGGCAAGTCTGGGTGAAATTTCTTATGCATGTGAAAAAATAACAGGGAGGTATAAAGCAGTGGTAAGTTCAGTTTCAGGAGTATATTCATCCGGGTATAAGCCGGATAAGGATCTTAATGACGCAAGGTCACTCACAGCCAGATTTGCTGAAAAAGAGGGACGTCAACCCAGGATAATGATCGCTAAAATGGGTCAGGATGGACATGACCGTGGCGCAAAAGTTGTAGCAACAGGATATGCCGATATTGGCTTTGATGTTGATGTTGGACCACTCTTCCAGACACCTGTCGAAGCAGCCAGACAAGCAGTTGAAAATGATGTTCATATAATTGGAGTTTCAAGCCTTGCAGGTGGACATAAAACACTTGTTCCACAGGTAATAAATGAACTTAAACGTCTTGAAAGAGAAGATATACTGGTTATTGCAGGAGGTGTAATCCCTCCCCATGATTATAAGTTTCTCTATAATGCCGGTGTTGCAGCGATATTTGGGCCAGGAACATCAATCCCAAAAGCAGCAAAGCAAATACTTGAAATTCTATTACATTCATTTGAATAAGTAATTAATAGTATAATGAAGAATATATATTCACTGGTGCTGATCATACTGTTTATTTTTTCAGGATGTATCTCAAAAAAGAACGTACCTGATAATATCTCAGGAGATGTAGAAACTTATGAGAAAAGTCAAATAACGGATTTCTCCGAACAATCAACTTGGCTGATGGGATATTTTACAAGGGAAAGAATGACTAACCTGCCTTATTCAGAATGGTTTGTTAAGGGATATGAAGAATACCTTGTTGATACAAATATTGTGAGTACGTTAAGTGATGTAAATAAAAATGCAATTACAATAAAGATTGTAATGGGAACCTGGTGCTCTGACAGCAGAAGGGAGGTGCCCCGGTTTATGCGTATCCTCGATTTCTGGGAGTATCCGTCGGAGAATTTGACTTTCATTGGTGTTGATGATATAAAGAACTCACCTGTTGGAGAGTATGTAAATCTGGGTATTGAAAGAGTACCTACCTTTATTTTTTATGTAAATAATATTGAAGCGGGACGCATCATTGAAAATCCTGTGACGTCTTTAGAGAAGGATATGGTTAATATACTTACAAGGAATGAATAAAAACAATAAACAACTTAATGAGATGGAAGAAGAAGTAAAAAGTAACACCGGACAAAATTTAGGAATTGCCGCCCTGATAACAGCAATTATTACCTTCGTGCTTGCTGTGATCCCATGCGTTGGACTTATAGCGATTATCCCGGGAATAATTGCAATTGTTCTTGCATCAGTGGGACTTTCTCATGCTACAAGAAATGATTCACCCCGAGGAGTACTTATTGCAGGTCTCATTATTGGAATTGTAGCATCACTGATTTCGTTTTCACAGGTTTTTGTAGCTGGAAAGATTGCTCAAAAAGCAAACAAATGGCCTCATATTATTGAAGATGTTGTGATGGATGTTCAGGATGAAGTTCTTAAGGATCTTGAGGATGCTAATATCTCAATAAAAGTACAGAATGGTGATGAGACGGTTGAAATAAAAACTTCAGTAAATAAGAAAGAACTTGAGGAAACTCTCGAAGAACTTGAGGGACAAGATTCAACTGCTGTAGATACTCTTGAAAAGGAGTGAAAGGAGCATGTTAAATAATAACAGGTGAAATTAGCAAAAGACCCATACATTATTGTCAATATAATTTTAGCCGGAGTAATAGTACTTGTTATGATTTACTCCGCTATTTTTTCACCTGATAAGGATGAGTACCCGGTAGTCTGTATCCATGAAAAAATAACAGGTGAACCGTGTGTATCATGCGGTCTTTCACATAGTTTTTCTCTTATTCTCAGGGGGAGACTGGATGAAGCTTATCAATGGAATGTATATGGAATGAGGGTATTCCTTTTCTTTTCCTTGCAGTTAATTATGAGGATTCTCTTGTCATTTTTTTATATAAGGTTCATTGATACACGCAAACAACTGATAATAATGGATATAATAGGATCGGTGTTGTTATTCCTGATATCATTCAGGCAGTTTTTTGCCTATATCTTTCATTACTGTTAACATTTATACACTGATCTGAGGACAACAGGTCATTTTTACATATCATTAAGAAGATCATACAGAAGGTTGCTTTCAAAACCTTTTGATAAGCCATATCGCAACAGCTTTCCTTTCAGGTCGTATAGGTTTTTTGCAGTAATATGTTTTTTTTGTACAGCCAGAAGATCTTTCAGGGTGTTAACATACAGTTCATTATCAATTGTAGCAAGAGCCTCATTTATTTTTTCTGCAGGTATCTTTTTAGCCTTAAGGTGAGCGGTTATTTTGACCTTACCCCATTTATTGTACCTGAATTTGTCTCTTGTGAATGCCTCACAATAACGCATTTCGTTGATAAAATTCTCGTTTACCAGGATACTGAGTATCTTTTCACATCCTTTTTCATCAACACCCCATGATTTTAACTTTGAACGGATATCATCTTTGCAATACTCACGTTTTGAACAAAAAGCCATTGCTTTTGAAAGAGCACTTTTATTTTTATCATTTTCCGTCATTTCTAATTCTTTAATCCTTTTATGATCCGGTTTTTTCCATTAATATCCCTGATGACATCCACAGATGAAAATCCCGATGATTTAAGAAGTTCTTTCATTTGAATACCCATTGCTTCATTAATCTCAAAATAGACTTTTCCACCTTGTAACAGATTTGTTTTCGACATCTTAAGGATAGCCTTGTAATATAATAATGGATCGGAGTCAGGGACAAAAAGAGCCCTATGTGGTTCGAAATCAAGAACATTTTTTGCCATAAGTGCTTTTTCCGATTCCAGAATATAGGGTGGATTACTTACAATGATTCCTGCAGTACCAGGTGATTTTAGGTTGGGATTAAAGATATCAGTCATAAAAAATGTTACAACAGCATTATTGAGTA
>CAZOZU010000081.1:0-7703 GCA_964584355.1 uncultured Rikenellaceae bacterium | reverse complement strand
ATATATAAAAAGGATGCTTCACGCATTCTGAGAAAAATGAAATAAATATATTTTTTTCTGAATGACAATTAACAAGAACATAGAAGAATCTGACAGGTTTCAGGATTTAAATTCATTGACTAATATGATAAACTGTCCCACATTATTACAAGGTATGTCGCATGAAATGAGAACACATATGAATGCAATAGTTTCTCTTTCATTTCTCATGAACAGAAATGGTTGCAACAAGAAGGAACGCGAAGAGTTCAGCGACCAAATCCTTGCATCATGTGAGCAGCTCATCAACCTTTTTGATAATTTTCTGGATTCAGCAATAATTGAAACAGGAAATTCTCAAACAAACGTAAAGATCTGTAGACTTAACAATATTCTGGAAGATCTATTTTCAGAATTCAGGTTAACACTTAAGAAGGAGCTCTACAAAGATCTGACATTAATCACTGATAAAAGTATTAATGAAGCAACAAACATTTTTATTGATTCTGACAGGGTATTCAGGGTAATTCGCAACCTTTTTCAGAATGCATTAAGAAATACCAAATCAGGCTATATTAAGATTGGCTACTACTTCAGGGATAATAAAATAACATTTTATGTAATTGACTCCGGTCAGGGTTATTTCAAGTGTAAAGAATTTCTTCATACAGAGGATTTAAACGACACGCTGACTCAATACAATGATACAATTTCAGCGATAAATTTAACCCTGACCAAAAAACTAATCAGTATGCTGGGTGGAAAAGTATGGATAGAATGCAACGGTATTACCGGATCTGGCATTTATTTTTCCATACCGGCCAAAATTGCCGAAAGCTCAGATATCAACATATGTAAATATGTCAATACCATGATCGCAATCTGATAAATTTTTGCAACCATGTCTGCGTACAATTAAGCATGAGATGTAATGGCCGCCACGATAAAAGGCGGCCATTTATTTTTTAAGACCGATTATTCTTGCCTCAGTTCTTCTATTCAATCTTCTTCCTTCTGAAGTTAAATTGTCACCTATTGGAGAAGAATTGCCATATCCTTTATATTTAAGTCTGTCCGCTGATATTCCTTTGTCTATCAGATAATTAACTACTGAAAGAGCTCTTTTTTCAGAAAGTGTGAGGTTATATTCGTCAGTTCCTGTAGAATCGGTATATCCGCCAATCTCAACAATTACATCGGAATTATATGTAATAAGATCTGCAAGATTGTCCAGCTCCTTCATTGATTCATCTTTTAATTGCCATGAATCCCATTCATAGAAGACATTTGTAAGTGTCATTTTCTCTCCTACTTTTGCAGGACTTAATGTAATTCTTTTAATTAAGGGTTGAGATACCGTATGCTCACCTTCGAACATAAAATTCTCTGAATAGAAAAGGTATCCTGGTTTGGTAACATTTATTCCATAATTGTTACCCGATGGCAGACATACAAGGAAATTTCCATGTTCATCAGTTTTGTTTTTTGCTGTTATTCTGTTTGTAGAAAGGTTGATCAGCTCATAATTGGCCTGGATAAGTTTTCCTGTCTCTTTATCAGATACTTTTCCTTTCAGGTAGGAAACCGGTGTAGGACGAAGCGATTCATCCAACTCAAAGTAGAATATGTCCTTCCCGGTAACCTTGTCTCTTTTTGATGAGAAGTATGCTTTTTGTCCTCCGGATTCAATAACAAGTCCCATGTCGTCATTGAATGTATTTATAGGATAACCAAGATTCTTAGGTTCTGTCCATGTGGTATCGTCATTCATCTTTGAAAAATATATATCAAAGCCTCCCATTCCTGCGTGGCCGTTGGATGCGAAATATAATGTTCTTCCATCAAAATGAATGAATGGTGACATCTCATCGCCATCAGTATTGATTATATCACCCGGATTTACCGGAGTTGTCCATGTTCCGTTTTCGGTAAGAACAGAATACCAGATATCTCTTCTTCCATGTCCTCCTGCCCTGTTACTGGAGAAGAAGAGCATATTTCCTTCAGCGTTTATCGATGGAGTGGATTCCCACGAAGGGCTGTTAACAGGCGAGCCAAGGTTATAGGGAGCTGACCATTCTCCATTTCTTAAAGCAGAGAAATATATATCACAGCTACCCAGTCCACCTCTTCGTCCACATGCAGTAAAATACATGTAACTGCCATTTGATGATAGTGTCTGTGCACCCTCATTTGAACTTGTATTTAAAGGCATCCCCGCATCTATAGAATTCCCCCAACCCTCGTCGGAAAGATAACTTATATAGAAATCCTCCTGAAGTAATTCTCTCATAAATGGATCCCCTGTTTGTCTTTTAGCTAATTGCCTGGTAAACATCATTGTCTGACCGTCTGCAGTTATCGAAGGCCAGTATTCATCATTAATAGTATTAATTGATGCCCCAACACTTTTAGGACTAAATGACACCGGATTCTTTATTGCCTCTATTGCAAACTCACAATTACGAATATTTTTTATTGCAAGTGTCCTGTTTTGACCGGAGTCATTATAGTGTAAATAACTTTTATAATGTGCCAGAGCATTTACATAATCGCCGGTTTTCATCTCTGCATCAGCCAGCAAAAAGAAAAGAGGCTTATATTTAATTGAATCGATCTTAATAGCTGTTCGGTAGTTTTCTGTAGCCTGATAATAATCACCTCTTTTTGTAAATAATTCTCCCAGCATAACATATGCTTCATAGAAATTTGCATCAATCTCAATAGCAGATTTAAATTTCGATTCGGCTGTTTTAAGATCAAGATAATCATATGCTTCAATACCATCATTATAAGCCTTGACCGCCTTATTAGATGCTGTATGCAGACCCTGCGAATAACTATTTCTTACCATTGAACAGAAGGTTAGAATTATAAACAGAGCTGATATTATCAGATACCGTATCATTTTAAGGTATATTCATATATTTATGAGCCTGAAGTGATATTCGCCAGACCTTATTATTTTTCACATAATCAACAACTTCCGGTATTATATTTTCAAAATTATTCCATTCAGGCTGAAGAAAAAGTCTACAATTTTCATTTACCTGACGACGCATTTTTTCAGCCCAATCAAAATCGATCTTTTTCTGAATAACAACTTTCAGCTCATCTGCCAGTTTACATATTTCAGAAACTGGTTCCCTATTTCTTTTCGGAGAGAGGCAAATCCAATACCATTTTCCTGTAAGTGGATGTACTCCGGATGTTTCAAGATAGGCAAGAATCTTTTTTTTTGTCAACTGAGAACAGAGATAATCGAGGTTCCACATAAGTGGTTCACCACCTGTTATAACAACAGAATCTGATCCGGAATTGATAATCCGGTCAACAATATCATCTGTATTTGTCAGAGGAAATTTTTCAGGATCCCATGTGTCAGGTGAATCACACCAGCTGCATCCTATATCACAACCACCAAGTCGCACAAAATATGAAGCTTTCCCTGTATGTAATCCTTCGCCCTGTATTGAAAAAAAATCTTCTACAAGCGGTAGTTTTTTTCCTGCTGTCCTCTTAACTGACTTCTTTATCATGTTTTTTGCAGAGATATTCAATATCTCCATCAAAATAACGTAACGTCAACTATAAATATTTTATTTCCTGATTTTCAGCAGTTTTAAAAACAGATCAAAGAAAAATGTATTTTCATTTATTCCTGAAAAATTATCAGCACCAGGCCCAAATGAAAAAACAGGCACCATAACTGCCGAGTGGCCAGTAGTAGAAAACTTTACAGTAATTGTTCCTTCATTCGTATCTCCTGCGGGAATTGTAAGTCCGCCTGTCTCATGATCAGCAGTAACAATCACCAGTGTCCTCCCGTCCAGCCTGGCAAATTCAAGTGCAGCACCTACAGCCTGATCAAAATCGAGTGTCTCTGTTATAATATATTCTGCATTATTCTCATGACCTCCCCAATCGATTTGTGAACCTTCTACCATAAGAAAAAATCCATCTTTATCTTTGCTCAAGGTCTCAATTGCTTTCCATGTCATAGCTTCCAGGGCCCCTTCTCTTCCCTCTATAACTGTTGGCATATGTTCTTTTGCCAGTAAACCTGCAATCTTCGTTGAGTTTGAAGCCATCATTTCATCAATATTATAAACGATATCGAAACCCTGGGATTCAAGGTCTATGGTGAGATCTTTCCCGTCCTGTCTATTACGAAAATTACTTTCCCCTCCTCCAATAAACACATCGATTGTACCTTTTAGATAATCAGCAGCAATAGCCTCATAATTATTACGGCTTACGTTATGAGCAACAAATGATGCCGGAGTGGCATGTGTAACAGAACTTGTGCTAACCACTCCTGTTGCTAACCCATGCTTGTGAACAATATCAATAATTGATGGCACCAATGTTGTATCAGGAGCCATAGCTATCATACCATTATTTGTTTTTACACCGCATGATATGGCAGTTCCTCCGGCTCCGGAATCAGTAACGTAGTTATTTGCCGCTCTTGTAATACTGAATCCTGAAAAAGGAAATTGTTCCATATAAAGTTGCCGTTGACTTACTGACATTGCGGCATAAACATGTGCATCACCCATTCCATCACCGATCAGTACAATTATATTACGTGGCCTTTTCGGTGGACCTGCAAAACTTTCATTGGTTGAAATAATGCTGCCTGTTGAGACCAATATTATTGCTAGCAACAGATTTATCATTTTTGTCTTCATATCAAAATATCTTAATCTTCAATAATGCTTTATTTATTAACAACAAATATACCTATTTAGTTGTGCCAAAAAGTAATTTTTTTTCTACAGGTATTCGTTCATGAACCCATTGCTCTGGAACTACCTTCCAGTTATTAAAAGGTTTGGGATTAATAGTATGCTCTTTTTCAATACTTTGCAAAATGTAATAGCGAAGATCCTTGTCCGTTGAACTGATCACTCTATCATGCAATTTCTCCTGATCTATTCCAGCTCCTGAAGTGAGATGTCCTCCCCCACCGTTACCGCGATATGAGTTTATTGCCACTTTATATTCTTTGTCCATTTCAATTAGTATGCCATCTGTCAATGAGAATATGACAATCCTGTTTCCTCCAGGTTTGCTTATGTCGACAGTATATTCAATCCCGACAGCTGAATCGAAATTATAGGATGCATTTTTGAGCCATGCTCTGCCGTTAGTCAGAATAGGTTTTCCGTCATCGTTGGTCCGGTAATTTAAAAGAAAATCATCCGGTCCTGACATAGTATTGAACCACTTCGAATATGAATATTCAAGATAATTCAATATCTCCTCTCCTGTCAGCTTCATAGTATATAACATATTCTCATACCTGTATAACTTGAACATATCACCAACGGTAATATGTCCTTTGGGAATAGAGACATCAAATGACAAAGGTGCTGCAAAGGAGATATCTGCTCCTGTAATATCCAATTGAATTGAATGGATCATATCGGTGAAAGCTGATGATCCGAAATATGAATCACGTGATGTGATAGTCTTTGGCATATATCCTATTTCTCTTGTGACATACTCTTTTACTATTTTTTCCTGATTTCCAAACCTTTCCACAAAATCGTGGTCCGGCTCATATTTATCAACCCTGACAAGTTCTCCTGATATCTTTTTTTCTATTTTCCGGAAAAATCCTTTTGATGTAACAATTATATCAGCGATGGCAATATATTCCGATCTGCTTCCTCCATTCAGAATGAGAACTGTATCTCCGGATGAGTTTATAAATTTCTCGTTTGCAGGTCTGTGATCATGTCCGCAAAAAATAACATCAAATCCCGGTACTTTCCATGCAACTGACGATGTACTATTTTCATATAATTGTTGTTCCTGCTTATAATTTTCGTTTTCAGTGTTCCACCCCGAGTGAAACATTCCTACTACTATATCGGGTTTTTGTTTCAATATTTCGGGCATCCAAATTTGTGCTGTTTCCACCATATCCCTGAATTCGATACCTGAATAGAGTTCTTCAGGAAGCCAGGTTGGAATAGAGGGTGTTACCATACCAAGTACAGCAACCTTTATATTTTCTTTTTCGATTATTGCATAAGGCTTGAAATAAGGTTCATCGGTTTCAATGTTAACAGCATTTGCTGCCAGAAGGGGAAAATTATATTCATCTACCAGCCTGTCATATACTGAATGGCCTGCCTCAATGTCATGATTCCCTACTGTACAGGCATCATAACCCATCCAGTTCATTGCTTCGGACAAAATATGCGGTGAAGTAGTATCAATAAAATTATAATAGTAAACTGAAGGTTGTCCTTGAAGGTTATCTCCGTTGTCGAGCAGGAAAACGGCATCCTTCGAATTTCTCAGTTCCTTAACATATCGTGCTGTTCCTGCAAGACTGGCATCAAGTTCACTGTTTTCAATAAAATCCCATGGAAATATAACTCCATGAATATCTGTAGTTTCAAGAATTGATATTTCTTTTATTTCTGGTGAATTACATGCTGTCAGAAAAACAATAATTCCAAGAAATAACCAAATGAATTTGTTTCTCATATCTTCTATTTTTAGATTATAAACTTAGAAAGAATCTTTATTAAAGAGTATTTTAAAAGTATATTTTCATTTTTTTTTACACAGTGCACAGGGATAATAATTGATTTCATAATAGATTCATATATATATTGTTTTATTTTATTATTTTTATTTAAATAAGACACTCATCATATCATATGGTTCAAACCGGGCTTGAGATAATACAAAAAAAATTCCCCGCACAGTTAAAAGGAAAGAAAATCGGTGTTTTATGTCATGCACCCAGTATCACTAGCGATTTCCTACATATAACAGATTTTCTTTTCCATCATGAATATTGCACATTATCTGCGATTTTTGGTCCACAGCACGGGCTAAGCGGGCAAACCCAGGATAACATGATTGAATGGGAAGGTGCCATTCATCCTGTATTTGAAATCCCTGTTTATAGTCTTTATGGGAAAAACCGTAAGCCCGAATTATGGATGCTTGAAGATATTGATGTCTTACTTGTTGATTTACAAGATATTGGGGCCAGGCTTTATACGTATGTCTGGACAGTAAAATTATGTATGGAAGCATGCTGCGAAGCGGATATTCCGGTATGGGTACTCGACCGTCCCAATCCTGTGGGAAAGCTTCCTTTTGATGGACCTGTTCTAAAAGAGGACTTTTTCACATTTGTGGGTGGGGCTACTATTCCTTTATGTCACAGGATGACAATGGGTGAAATGGCAATATGGCTGAAAGAAAATTACTATCCGCGATGTAAGCTAAAGGTTGTCTGGATGAAAGGCTGGAAAAGATTTTCCATGTATAATGAAACAGGACTTCCCTGGGTTTTGCCCTCACCCAATATGCCAACACTAAGGACAGCAACGGTTTATCCCGGAATGGTACTTATTGAAGCTGTAAATATTTCTGAAGGGAGAGGCACAACAATTCCATTCGAGTTATTTGGAGCACCTTTTATAGATTCCGAAAGGCTTAAAAAGAATCTTGATCAACGTTCGATCACAGGGTGTGCTTTCAGGATACACAATTTCATTCCCACTTTCAATAAATACTGCGATGAACTTTGTTATGGGCTGCAGATTCATGTAACTGATATTACTGCATATCGCCCGGTTACAACTGCACTTGAGATTTTTGATGCTATAATGGAACTATTTCCGGAAGAGTTACAATTCAATCCTCCTCCCTATGAATATGAATACAATCTTATGCCGTTTGATATA
>CAZOZU010000080.1:0-7856 GCA_964584355.1 uncultured Rikenellaceae bacterium | reverse complement strand
CTCACAAACGACTCATCCTCATCTGATAATACTACAAATTTGTAAACCATGACATTTTCTTATTCGTAGGCTGCAATATAATATTTTTTATTTTACAATATTCCCGCAATTTTTTTTTTAGAATAAAATTTATAGTGTCAATTCCATCTGCATAATCCCACAGAGCAGGTGATTGAGCCTTGCCAAAAGGCAAAAAATCCCTGCCTACAATACACTGTATCTTATCCTTTTTATTCTCGAAAACCTTGTATAACTGTTCCTGAGAATTGTAATATTCGTAAAAAAGAACTGCTGCAGGCGATGAAAGGGTATTCTCTTCCTTTAGTAAGAGGTAACCGGTGTCAATGAATTTTTCTTTGTTTACAAGAAAGACAGCTTTATTGAAATCATAGTTGCCGGCATATTTGGAATGATTTATCAAGGCAGAATATTTTTCCCAGTTTGGGATCATTTTTGAAAAATCATATTTTTCCGGGACAAACAGTTTTGAGACACTTCTGCAGCCGAGACCAAAATATGAGAAAACATCTGATCCAAGTGCTTCTATCTCAGTGCTGCTCTCTTTACCATCAATGACGGCTATACTGTTCCTGTTCTTTCTTATGATATTCGGGTAACGGCCAAAATAATGCTCAAAATATCTGGAACTGTTATCACTGCCGGTTGCAATAACAATATCAAAGTCGGAAAGGATACCTTCAGAAATTAATATTATTTTTTTAAATTCCTGATTCAGTGAGATAAGGATATCAGTTATAAGATTAATCAGATCCGGATCCTTTGAACTTGTTTTTGCAATGACCCTGTTCCCGGAAATAAGAACTGAAAGAAAATCATGAAAACCTACAAGCGGGACATTACCTGCCATTATTATACCGACATTCAGTGGCTTATAAGTCTTTTTAAGGTCAGGATAGGAATCAGTCCATTTTACAAGGTTCTCTGCAGTAAGTTCATCAGCAATACTCTTTAATGCCAGCCTTATATTTTCAGGAGTAAACCATTGATTTTTAAGATGCTGAGTCTCGATAAGATAAGTTACTCTATCAGTATATGGTGTTGACTTACCCGGGAGAGCATCCCTTAGAATTTCTCCAAGGGCAGAGAAAGCAGATATACGTTCCTCAAGTTTCATTGCCTGTTATTACATGGTGCAAATTTAACTAAATAAATATCAGATGCCAGCAGCATCCGATTCCATCAGCTATCCAAATCCATGTTTGCATTTATATCTTAGAGACTATATGGTAATATACCGGAAATGATTGATGCCGGAGAGCCTGCCCCGGTTTATTATCGAGGTGTTTAATTATACCGCCGTTTTATTCAGGTATAAATAAAGAGGCTGTCACAAAGGATAAAAAATACTTATGAGATAATCTCGGGTAGCTAAACAGGTTCTCTGTTAATACTTATTGTTTACTTTGACTGGTTAGGTTCAATTAAATCGTCACTCCTTTTTGAGGAGGATAAAGTAAATGTTACAGGCACCATGTACCAGACCGGTACTTCAATGCCTCCTTGCCGGCCTGGTTCAAAATGCGGTAATGAAGAAACGACTCTCACTGCTTCTGCATCAAGAGCAGGGTGAACACCTTTTAACACTGATACCCTGTCAATGTCTCCTGTTTCAGTCACACAGAATCTTACTATGACTCTGCCCATTATTTTTTCTGATTTGGCAACCTCAGGGTAATGAATATTATCAGTAATATATTTAAGCAATACACTGTCACCGCCAGGAAATACCGGCATCTCTTCAACTACCACGAAGGGTTCATTGCTTAAATTTTCCCCGGGAGGTGTTTCCACAATGACGGCAAATGGCTCCTGTTCTGCTTCAGAAGGAGAAATGGCTTGTTTATCCTTATCCAATGCAAATGTTACCGGTGCCATATACCACACCGGGACTGCAACACCGTGTTGTTTGCCAGGTTTAAACTTTTTCAGACCGGATACGACTCTTAATGCTTCAGCATCAAGGGCAGGATCAACACCTTTCAATACTGATAACCTGTCGACACCTCCTGTTGGAGTCACGCAGAACCGGATGATTACTCTTCCTTCTATTCCGGCTTCCCTGGCCGATTCGGGATAAACAATATTATTCTCCAGATATTCAAGCAATGTTATTTCTCCGCCTTCGTACATTGGCATCTCTTCAACTACAACAAACGGTTCAGGCTCCTGTGATTCTGTCGGCTCAGAGGGAACTCTGATAACTTCCATTGTCTTATCTTCATCATTGGCTGGTACAGGAGGAGGTGGTGGAGGTAGAGTAGCCTCTGTTACTGTAACTACTGATTTCTTTGTTGTTGCACAGGTCGAAAATGATATCAGTAGCAAAAGAAGCACCGGCAAAACCAGTAATATCTTTAGGTTTGCCAGGGTTTTTGAACGTTTTTTTGTCATCATGATCATTCGTTTTTTTATAAGCGTAGGATTTGAGAAGCTGTTTGAAACATTGAAAATACTGGTTCTGAAAACCTGGTTAAGAATAAGACCCTGGTAATTCTGGATGGTGATACCCGAGTTAAGGCACTCTTCATCAGCCTGGAATTCATGTACCTCGCGTAACGATCTGTCAAACAGGTATATAAATGGATTAAACCATTGTATGAGTTTAATTACTTCAAGAAAAATAATATCAAGAAAATGATATCGGTCCAGATGTTTCTGCTCATGCCTGATTATCTCATCAACCTCAAGTGTTGGGGTTTCATTATAAACGAATATATATCCGAATGCAGAAAATCCAGTTGTATTCCGTGATTTAAGCCGGATAATATTGTTTTTACCATTTTTCTGTCTGGCAATTATAACCAGCAGGCTCAGAATTTCTGCTATCAGTTTTATGCCAAATACCATGATCCCTGCAATATAAACTGTAAAAATGATCCTATTCCAACTGATGAAAGGATGTTCATCTGTCCCAATTGAGGAAGGATAAGTTGTTCCATTTATTATTACTCCGGACAAGTCTTTTCCGAAAAACTGAATATCAACTGGTTGTCGGGTTTCAATTATTATGAAAGGTAAAACCAGCGATGCAAGAAAAGAAAACAGGATGAAAAAGCGGTTGCGCTCATACATTGTATCTCTTCTAAGAAATAACATATAAACAATGTATAATGCTGCAATCGAAAGCGCAACCTTAATCATATATAATAATAGTGTATTCATTTCTTTGCTTTATGTTTTTTTACTTCACCATCCATGATCTTCATGATCTCCTCCATCTCCTTGACAGATATCTCCTTTTCTTTAGCAAAAAAGCTAACCATTTTCCCAAATGAATTTGAGAAATAGTCATTTACAAAGGAGCTAAGATGGGATTTGGAATACTCATCCTTTGTAACTACAGGATAATACTCGTGAGTTCTTCCATATGCTTTATGGCTCACAAATCCTTTGTCCTGCAGGATCCTGATAATAGTACTGACGGTATTATATGCAGGTTTCGGTTCATCAAAATGTTTCAGGACATCCTTTACAAATCCTTTTTCTATATTCCAGAGTACCTGCATTACCTGTTCTTCTGCTCTAGTTAATTCTCTCATATTTAATATTTTATTTCCTGTATATAATGTTAAGGTGGTGGAGTCGATGCATGCATCGACTGTACTATTCATTATTATAATAATCTTAACCAACTTAGCAAAGATACAACGAAAAGTTTAGTTATGCAACTAAATTCTTAATTATTTTAAAAAATCTTATGCAATCCCTCCGGGATATTACATATCAGAAAATCTTAATTCTTATAAATATTTTAAGTTCGTAAAGCAAAACTCCTGGATGTTTATAAAATAGTATATCCCGGAGTGATTCCATAAATACAAATAATGTGAATTAAGAAGGAAGAACCACGGAGCGGTTCCATCATTTTGGGAAACAACATTAAATCCAGTTAAGGATTATGAAGAATTGAAAAAAAGTGTACTTTTATTCGTTCATTTAATGAGGTGAGAGTTGACAAAACTAAGTAAGAGAATAGGGCTGTTTCGTGAGAATTTAAGGATTTCTGTCAGGGCAATCAGGTCGAACAGGGTAAGAGCAATACTCACAATGTGTATAATTGCCATTGGCATAATGGCACTGGTTGGGATACTTACAGCAATTGATGCCATAAAATCGTCACTCACGAGTCAGTTCACCATGATGGGTGCCAATTCATTTACCATCACTTCGCGTGGCATGACCATTATTGTAGGGGAGGCTCAATATAGAGCCAGAAACCACTCAAGAATATCTTACAGGGAGGCATTTGAATTCAAGGAAAGATTCAAGGAACCGGCATGGGTGTCAATCTCTTTCAATGCCTCAAGTATGACAACTGTTAAATATGAATCAGAGGAGACTAATCCGACCATTTACCTTACAGGTGTTGATGAGAATTACCTTGCAGTATCCGGTTATGATATTTCGTCAGGCAGAAATTTTAGTCCTGATGAAATACAACTTAACAGAAGGTTGGTTCTGATAGGGTCAGAAATTGCGATAGATCTCTTTCCTTCTGATTTTGATCCTGTTGGTACAGAAATATCAGTCGCGGGATTAAAATTTACGGTTGCAGGAGTCCTGAAAAGCAAGGGCTCCAGTGCTCTTAATACCGATAATGTATGTTTCATTCCGGTTACTACGGCACGACAATATTTCTCACGCCCGAATATGAATTTCAGCATCACAGTGATGCCATTTAACCCTGTAAATCTTGATATTTTAACAGGTGAGGCAGAAGCAATTTTCAGAATTGTCCGCAACCTGGATCCGAGAGATGAATCTGATTTTAATATTTCAAAGAGTGATAATATTGTTCAGATATTATTGGAGAATCTTAAGTATGTGACACTGGCAGCTACAATAATAGGTCTTGTGACCTTGTTCGGGGCAGCGGTAGGATTAATGAATATCATGCTTGTATCTGTTTCAGAACGTACCAGGGAGATTGGAGTAAGAAAAGCAATTGGAGCAAAACCAAGAACAATTCAATACCAGTTTCTTTTCGAGTCAATACTCATAGGGCAGCTTGGTGGAGCATTTGGTATAATTCTTGGGATTCTTATCGGAAATATTGTATCTTCATTGCTGAAATCAAATTTTGTTATTCCATGGTTATGGGTAATTATGGGTGTAGTAGTATGTTTTATTGTAGGGATGGTATCGGGTTATGCACCTGCGTTAAAAGCCGCCGGTATTGATCCGATTGAAGCTTTAAGATATGAATAGAATAAAAATAAAAATAAAAATATATGAATATGGACAGACAAGTAATCCAGGAAGAGCTTAAAAACTGCCCGGGCATATATTATTATCCCGAAATAAACAATCTGGAACTTATAGGCAGATCAATACCTGAAAATCCGGAGCTTATCTTCAAGCGTCTGGATGATTGGATCACTATTCATTTTGATAAGAATAAGGCGCTCGATATCAGCATACAGCTAGAATACATAAACAGCGGATCATCTAAGTATCTCTATGAGATTCTGAAAAGGCTTACCGGTTTTGGGCATTCCGGCAATGATGTTAAGATGAAATGGCTTTATGAGGAAGATGATGAAGCGATGCTTGAGCTTGGAGAACATTACCGGGATACAGCGGGTATTCCCCTCGAAATTGAAATGATCGTATAAAAAAACAGGGACATTGCACTCAACATCCCTGCTTATATTCAGGTAAATATACTTATTGTTTTACAACCATAGGGATAAGGTCGACAACTCTGCACGAGTAACCCCATTCATTATCGTACCACGCCAGAACTTTTATCATTTTTCCGTTAACCATAGTACTCAGGGAATCGAATATTGATGAGGCTGTTGTATGAATCACGTCGGCAGATACAATAGGATCTTCACAATATTCAAGGATACCTTTCATGGGGCCTTCAGCAGCTTTTTTAATTGCTGCATTTATCTCTTCTTTTGTGACCTCTTTCTTAAGGACAGCCACCAGGTCGACAAGCGATCCGGTAGGAGTGGGAACTCGTATGGATATACCATCGAGTTTACCATTGAGTTGAGGTATAACCTTGCCAACAGCTTTAGCAGCACCTGTTGTTGTAGGTATCTGTGATAAAGCGGCTGATCTTGCGCGTCTGAGATCACTATGCGGAAGATCAAGGATCCTCTGGTCGTTTGTATATGAGTGAATAGTAGTCATATATCCGATCTCAATACCGAAGGTATCATTCAACACCTTGGCGACAGGGCCCAGGCAGTTAGTTGTACATGAAGCGTTTGAAACACACTCATGTTCGGGTTTAAGATCATCATCATTAACTCCAATAACAATCATAGCATCGATAGGATCCTTTGAAGGTACTGTAAGGATAACCTTCTTTGCTCCATTTTTGAGATGATCGCCATAACCTCCTTTTGGACTCTCCTTTGATCTGAATATCCCTGTTGATTCTATAACAACATCAGGCTTCACCGGCCATGGAATATTGGCTGGACTCTTTTCTGCAGAGACCTTAACCTTAATGCCATTTACTATGATATTCTCATCATCAAATGTAACTCCCGGGAACCTTCCCTGTGTTGAGTCATATTTGAGTAAATGGGCAAGTGTCTTTGTATCGGTGAGGTCATTGATACCGACTATTTCAATATCTTCTCTCTCGAGGGCAATTTTGAAAACATTACGGCCTATCCTGCCGAAACCATTGATAGCAACTTTAATTTTTGACATACCTTTATTAGTATTTATGGTTAGTAAATCGAACCACAAAAGTAACAATTTCCTGAATAATTACAAGGGACGGTTTTTATCAGTTACTCTTTTTCCAGGACAAGAGATTTGACAACCTTGTCTCTTCCGGATGAAGTGGATCAACGATAATTCCAAATCTGTAACTGGCAAATAACGAGAAAAATATGGCCTTGTTATCCGGGCTGGCCATAATTGGAATTGTTTTTGGGAAAGCATTAATCTGAGCTCCGAGTTCTATAGCATGAATAACCTTATCCTCTTTGCTGTATTCAAAATTAAATCCTCCCTTGACATAAAGTCCGGGAAGCACCTTTATTTCTTTCAGTCCCTTTGTAAAGGGAGCCTTGCTGTAGATATCAAGTGGCTGATGGATAGATTCCTCAAATTTTTCTTCTCTTAACTCCCATCTATAATCTGATACAGGATACAAAACCTTGTAATAGATTGGTTTATATACAGATATTACCGGACCTCCAGAATAAAAATATCTGATAGCAACACCTCCAAAATCAGCTTTACTGAATAGTTCGTGTTGCCTCCCTATGCCTCCCCTGAGATAAAAAACAGAATTAAGCTTACCAAATATAAATGTACTTGTAGCCTGTGTATAAGGATTGCTGACTTTATATTCCTTGGGGTGTTTTAGTGTACCTGCATCAATCTCAAACAAACGCTTATTGAGATAATTGATTCTTTTTGCCTCACGGTAACTGATTCCTATTCCATCAGAATTAAGAAGAATGGCAAAAGATCTCTCATTACGGAAAAACACCTTTTGCTGTTCATCCAGTTCACCCTGTGCACTAATATATTTTGCTCCACACAGGAACAATATAACTATTATAAGAAGCTTTTTCATTATGAGCTTACTTACAAAACATAAGGGATTAATTAAGACTGGCTTCAACCGGCCTGTTCGGTCTGATCATTCTCAGCCTTTGTGTATGCAGGACATAATTCCCTATTGCAGGAGCTGACAACTAACGCAACAACAAAAGCAATAAAGAGTATTATAGCACTTTTTTTCATACAGGGATTAAATTAATTAAATACAAAAATAAACTTTTATTTTAAAAACAACATTTATGCCAAAACTAAATTACCTATTATTTTGAAAATATCCATGTAAAAATAATTCT
>CAZOZU010000079.1:0-8030 GCA_964584355.1 uncultured Rikenellaceae bacterium | reverse complement strand
CAGCACAGCTCCTTGAAACAGCAAATGAGGTATTTGAACCCTCTCAACTTTCTATGCTGATTTATAAATAGACTATGAATAAAGAGCTTGAGAGATATATAAATGAACATTCCTCTCCTGAAGATCCCCTCCTGGCAGAATTGTACAGGGAAACCCATATAAGGTTTGTGAATCCTAATATGTCAACAGGTAGTATGCAGGGAAAGTTGCTGGAATTCATATCCGGGATGATAAATCCGGGAAAAATACTTGAGATAGGAACCTTTACGGGTTATTCTGCCATTTGCCTGGCAAAAGGTTTAAGGAAAGGCGGAAAATTATACACCATTGAAATTAACGACGAACTGAGCGAATTCAGCCGGTCATATTTTATCCGTGCGGGATTTAAAGATACAATTGTGCAGCTTACCGGTTCTGCAATAGATATAATCCCTTCTCTAAATACCACTTTTGACCTGGCCTATATCGACGGAGATAAAAGGGAATATGTTGATTACTATAAGGTTATTATAGGTAAAATGAAGCCCGGAGCATTCATAATTGCCGACAATGTGCTATGGGGAGAGAAGGTTCTTGATGCTGATACCAGGGATAACCAGACAAGAGGTATTATTGAATTCAATGATATGATCCGGCAACAAAAGAATATAGAAAAAATTATTCTGCCAATCTGGGATGGCATAATGCTGATAAAAGTAAACTAACAATTAAATGACCTTACTACAGTTGCACTATCGCACCGTCGCACCGCCATACCATTTCATTATTCACCACTGTCCCGATAGTCATAGGGATCACAGAGGATACAGAAAGTTAATGTATTCTTATCTTTATGGTATAATTTTTGATTTGATAAAAAAAACAGATGCCATGAAAAAATATTATCTCTCTTTTCTTATGATTTTCTTAGCATTCACGGTCAATGCCCAGGAAGATAAAACCGGGTTACTCCAGGATCTTGAGAATGATCAGGCCCTAAACTCAGTTTCAGAAGTGCAAACTGACGTTTCAGATGATCAGGATGTAATAATGACTGCCAGACTAAAATCAGCAACCAGGCTTTTTGGTGACAAATATGACCTTACAAGCGTAATAATGGTCCTTCCGGCAGACACCGAGCTTGAGATACTTGATTCCGACAGTACATATCTGCATGTTATTATTGAGGATTACGAAGGTTACATATATGAAAAACATGCAATAATCAGCGAGGCTTCCAAGCCCGTATTACCAGAGCCTGAAATAGCTGAAGAAGAAGCTGTTGTACCAGAAGAAGAACCTGTTCAGCAAACTGTACAGCCCGTTCAGGAAAGAGAAGTAAGCAGGTTCACATACCTCGAAAATAAATATGGCTCAAATACGGCAGCTAAACTGATGGCCGGGAAGATATGGAAGGGCATGGAGGCAGAAATGATATTAGACAGCTGGGGAAATCCCAGGAAGATCAACAGGGTCATCAGCGGTAATGTTATAAAGGAAGAGTGGATCTTCAGAAATACATGGCTTTACATTGAGAATGATATCCTTACCGAATGGGGACCGATAAGAAATTGATTGCGGATTTGGAGGAATCTCGAGTATTCGGGATGACGACATCCCGCAGAGCGGGAGCGGAATATAGATTGAAATCCGAAATTCTATAATAATATCATTTAATTCTTAAAAAAATCCTATTTTTGCGGGATAATAATGCGGAAGTAGCTCAGTTGGTAGAGCATAACCTTGCCAAGGTTAGGGTCGCGGGTTCGAGTCCCGTCTCCCGCTCAAACAGAGCCGCATATAATTGCGGCTTTTTATTTTCTATAAGGATATTTTATTTTAAATTTACACGCTTATTTTTGCCACTGATTGCATGATCGCATGCCTGTCCACCGTAACGCAGTGAAGGTGGGATTGCACGATACAATAGCCCGGATGGTAGGGGCGAACGTTAAAAAACACCCGGTGGGTGTTTTTAGTGAAGCAGCCAGCCTGCAGGGATGGACATTCCACCATCCTGCAAATTCTGGCAGAGTTCTTTTAAATGAAAATAAAACTTAAATTACGATAAAGTAAAATGATTGCCCGGATGGTGGAATGGTAGACACGAAGGACTTAAAATCCTTTGGGCTGTAAAGCCTGTGGGGGTTCAAGTCCCCCTCCGGGTACTGAAAAAGCCCCTTAATAAACTGGTTTTAAGGGGCTTTTGATTTATTAAGATACAAAAGAGATACAAAAATAAACAAATTAAAATAAAAATATTGATAATCTCTTTATCCTACAAAAAACCATATCAAATGGAAAATCCAGTAAAATTGAGCACACGATTCTGGGATTAAATGCAAAATCCATATCCTATTTTCTCTCATGATAATTGGTCATTAAATCGTGTGGTCTAATCGTTATTATTTAAGAGATGTTCTTTTATTTTTAACATACTCAATAAATTTCCACACATTGATTTTATCCAACATCAAATGGTACCCTCCACTTCCAATATCAATATGGACACGGCCACCAGGTTAAGTTAACCATGTGTTGTGTATCCTTGGAGGAAAATAATCATTTGATTCAGAAATTGTAACCACACCGTAATCATTATTTTCTCTTGCGAACTCCTCTATCTCTTCTGGAGTTGGATCCATCTCATTTATCACTTTAAGACCTTCTTCTAACTGGTTCATAACATTTAAAGGGAATCGCTCTTCTCGTTTGAATTTTTCCTCCCTGGATTTTATCCAATAATCTGAAATCCTACCTCCATTTTTAAAAACTTCAAGGGCTATTTCTGCCTTCCATTTTAAACGGAAAGTTTTATTAACGATCCAACCAGATTTAATACCCTTAATTCCCCATTTTCCATTATTTAGTTTAATCAATTTGATAGAATTTGCATTTTATTAAAGCCAAATTTTAAGATATTTAATTGAATGGAGTCAGTATGGCAATCAAGGCAATAAAGAGATTTTAAAAGCAAAGTTTTTGTCTTCCCTTATAAATGCTACCTATGTGATTAAAAGTGTTGATTCCTTTATGACCGAATAAATCCTCCCCCGAATAAATACTTTAAAAAAAATGGTTGAAAATTGGGTATATCCTCCCCTGGATTTCTCACATCGAATTATCGGACAGTTTTATTAAGCCACTAATTGATTTAAAAATTTCTCTTTATTATTTCTGATTGTTGTTTTTATTGTTGTATGAATCCTGTTAACCGTTAAAAACCAACTTACCTGACAGGTATTTCCAGCTGGGTCAGTGAATGAGCCGGGAAACTGTATAGAATGGTGTTTCCCTTGAAATTAATATCCTTTGTTACTATTTTAACGTCCTCCTGTGTCCTTATATTGGTTGAGTTGATCGATTCACCATTGATCTCATGAGCTTTGACGCTTCCAGAATATTCACCCGACTGCAAAATGATATCTGTGGCGATGGCTTTTGTCTCATGCCTGTTGACTACATTCACAACCACCATTTTTGTCGATTCGTTAAACGAAGCTGTTACATCGAGATAAGGTATTTCCTTAAATAATTCATTGCTGTATTTCTCGCAGTCTGTATATACATCAAGAGAAGCGCCATAACAGTTATTTGAATAAAGATAGAACGGATAAAAGATTGTATTCTTGTAAACACCATCTGGTGAACTGCCTGCAAGACTTGTGATCATTGTAACATTTGCCATCTTGACTATATCAGCATGACGGATAAAGGAATTCAGGTGCTGGGCAAGCATCAATGTTGCAGTAAGTCCACCCCTGCCTGCACTGTATTCATCAAATGAGATATATATCTGCCTGTCTGATCCTGATTTAACCATCGCCTTCTCAATCAATCCCTGTGTGATTTCTATCAATTTATCAATCTCAAGGCCTAAAGACATAGTGTGAGAGAAACCCGGGTTTTCTATCCCCCTTAGTGCCTGTGTCGCATACCTGTGAATAGAAATATAGTCAATATAACCTGCCATTCGATCCAGAACATAATCATTCCAGTCAATCCAGCCATCATCCGGATCATAATCTGCAGTAACCAAAGGGTAATTTGAAGAGCCTGAAGCAACTAGCTTGATATCCCTGTCAACCCACTGCATTAGCTTGGCCGCCTCGATGGCAAACTTGACATAATCCTCTTTATTTTTATACCCCATCTGCCATGGTCCGTCAATTTCGTTTCCAAGAGCCCAGTACTTGATTTTGTAAGGCTCTTCATTACCATACTTCCTCCTCAGGTCAGAATAGTAAGTTCCTTTGGAAAAGTTGCAGTATTCAACCCAGTGTCTTGCATCATCAAGAGTACCGGTCCCGGCGTTTATACAAACGAAATTTTCCGCCCCGATCAGCTGACAGAATTTCACATACTCATCTGTTCCCATATAGTTGGTTTCAATCGAATGCCAGGCAAGTTCCTGTCTTGCCGGACGCTGGTCCTTCGGGCCAATACCATCCTTCCAGTTATAGCCTGAAGCAAAATTTCCACCAGGCCACCTTACTGCCGGAATATTTAATTCTTTAAGAAGATCGATAAGATCCTGCCTGAAGCCGTTCTCATCGGCAAACTTGGAATCAGGATTATAAATACCGTGGTAAGCAACCATTGATTCAAGAAAAGCTCCATAGATGTTAGAGTCAATTGCCCCTATTTTACGGTCGAGATCAATTTTTATCACAGCTAGTTCCTGTGATAAGATATTTCCGGATATTAACCCGGTTAAAATCATGTAACTGAGTAAGATTCTTAGCTTTTTCATAGATCATTATATTTTTAATGAGTGAATTTTATATGGTTTATCGTTCAGTTATTTTATTAACTGCCAGCTTAACAAACTATCTTCCTCCTTTAAAGATTTAGGCAGATGTATAAAGATAATTAAAACTATTTACCAACGGAAATTGTTTTTAATCGAATTTGTTGCAGTTATATCACTTTCAACTTCCATGTAGAAACTCATTTAAATACTTTCAAATCAACATCAAACCAAATAGATACATCTCCCGTAATACTAATAGCAGTGTGTCCACTGCTCGGTATTATCCACAAATATTAGTTAGAAGTTCCCCGCCCGTATTAAAATCCATCCATTTTAGTAATTTTCTTTTTTGTTCCTCTTTCAGTATCTTTATATCATATAACATTCTTTCTTTATTATTCCGGGAACAAAATTGATATCCTATTATCTGATCATTTAAAACCAATATTTATGAACCGCAGGAAATTTATTCAAACATCAGGTGCTGCTGCCGGTGCCACAGTACTGGGAAGTGTAAAAACACCATTCGATGAAAAACAGTCAGGATCAAAATCCTTCCAGGGAAAAACGTCAAAAATTAAACTTGGTCTCTATTCTATAACCTATGGAGGTATATGGTATGAAGGTTCTGCTCTGTCTTTCGAGGAATTCTGCAAAAGGGCAAAGGATTATGGATTCGACGGAGTAGAACTCGACAACAAGCGGCCAATGGGCTGCCCCCTGGATCTTGATAAACGAAGGCGTGAAGAAATGATTAATGCCCTCCAGAAAAACGGTCTTGAGATACCGGCAGTTGCCGCCAATAACGATTTCTCAAGCCCTATGCCGGAACACAGGGCATGCCAGCTTCTCATGGTTCGCGAAACTGCCAGGCTGGCAAAGGATCTGGGAGCAAAGATAGTCAGGCTTTTTGCTGCATGGCAAGGTATACCAATTCATGAAGAAGCGGGAACTTATGACTTTACAAGCGGAGATTTCTACAGCTTCGAAAGACAATACCCGTTTGCAACGTGGCTTGACAGATGGAATTACGTTAAGGATTGTCTGAAGGAAGCAGCTAAATTTGGAGAAGAGTTTGGAGTCACCATGGCTCTCCAGAATCACCATCCTTTGATCAGGACATGGAAGGATACCTATGACCTGGTCAGAGAAGTAAATTCACCCTGGCTGAAAATTTGCCTGGACCTCCCGATAATGGATAATCTTAATAAAGACTACGTTGCCAATGCGGTAAGAACAGTTGGAAGCTTGCAGGTTCATTCCCACTATGGAGGGGAATACTATCACGACAAGGACGGCACTTTAACACCCGTTATTCTCGATTACTATGCAGGAGGGGAAAATCCTGATTACCAGCATTATATCGGATTAATGAACGAAATTGGCTATAACGGCTATTTTACCTTTGAGCTGTGTCATCCCGTTCTCAATGAAGACCATACACGTGGTGATATACATTATGTCGATAACCAGGTAAAACTTGCCAGGGAATTCCTCGCTAAAATAGTTGGAATATAGAATAATACATATACTTATATCCTTTCGAGATTCTAATTTCTCCCCCAATCCATTGTAGCTTTAGTGAATGAGAACAATGTGAACCTGCAACAAAATATTTTAAAATCAGTCTTTTATAAAAGAAAGTATCCGGAAATCAAAAACATTCCGGATATATCTTAATAGATATCATAACTATCTAACCTTCAGACATTATGTTGAAGAATCTCTTAAAACATAGTCTGAGGTCATTAAAAGACAGAGGTTATATATTATTATCAATATGACAGGCCTTTCCATCGGAATCGCCTGCAGTTTTCTTATTGCCCTGTATATACATAACGAAGCAACCTACGATACATTCAATGTCAAGAGGGACAGGATTTACGATGTAGTCTTGAACTTCAGGACAGGTGGTCAGGAGTTCATTACTGATGCCACAACATCATTTCCACTTGGTCCCGTAATGCTCAACGAATTCCCGGAAACTCACACTTCAAGGCCGGTGTACTGGTATCCATGATACCGGGAGTCATTAATGTGACAAGCTCTTCTTCTGTACCTGGTTATATCCACAGTAATAATGGGTATGCACTGGAAGGGGAAAAAAATGAGAGTGGGGGGGTATCAGGCTTCCGGCGAAATGGATTATTACCCAATAATAGGAGTTGTAAAGGATTTTAATTTTGAATCGCAGAAGAACCAGATAGCTCCTTCTTTATGGTGCAATCATGCAGTATGTAAAGCTTCTGACTTCTTTACTTTATCATATAAAACATTATCTTTCGATCAAATAGTGAACTTTAAACTATCAGTGGTGAAGAATTTATCGTTCTGCCTGTTGTTTTTGTTTCTTTTACAAGCCAAGAGTACCGGAATCGGAAATGATACAACTTTTGTCAGTGGGCTGCTTTATAAAAACGGGCAAACGGTTTACAAAAAGTAACAACTTATAATAAATAATATCGTCTGATGACAAATCTAAATCCGACCCTGGGAAAATACCGGTACAGAATTCTTGCTCTCGTATTTATGGCAACAACCATTAATTATTTCGATCGCAGTATCATCGGTGTCATGGCTCCAACCCTTCAGAAGCTTTTCGACTGGTCGAATAAGGATTATGCAGCTATAATGGTTTCATTCAAAATAGCCTATGGGATAGGATTGTCATTTATGGGCGGGATTATTGACAAATATGGCACAAAGATCGGCTATACTGTTTCAATTGGGATATGGAGTATTTTCGGGATGTTGCATGCCGCTATTCGCCCGGCATTTAGTCTGGCAGGATTCATAGCAGCCCGTTTCGGTTTAGGAATCGGAGAATCCGGGAATTTTCCTGCTGCAGTCAAAACAGTGGCAGAATGGTTCCCAAAAAGAGAAAGGGCTTTCGCTACAGGCATCTTTGATGCCTCAACAAGTGTTGGTGCAATTTTAGCTCCGTTTGTAGTCGGAGCTATTGTTTCAGTCGAAGGAGCTAACTGGCAGATACCATTTCTTTTTACAGGAGTGCTAAGTACTATATGGGTGTTATTGTGGTGGAGAACTTATAAAAAGCCTGAGTTGCATCCAAAACTATCAAAAGGAGAGTTGACTTATATCAATAGCGATTCTCATGAAGAAACTAAAGAGAGAATTCCCTGGCTTAAATTACTCCCGAAAAAAGAGACCTGGGCTTTTGCTTTAACCACTTTAACTGATGGTGTATGGTGGTTCTATCTATTCTGGGGAGCAAAATTTCTTTTCGAAACGTTCGGAGTGGATATCAATAATATTGGTTTACCTTTTCTGATAATTT